>JBGPQZ010000088.1:0-10729 GCA_041489335.1 Methylomirabilia bacterium | reverse complement strand
GGTGGCAACCGTCGTTCAGCAAACGGGAGATCGAAAAATCACAGCCCCGCTGGTCAACCAGATCGCCGCCGAGTTGCTGGGAATCCAACTGAACCTGGCCGACACCGAGGTCTCCGAGGCGCTGGATCCCCGCACCAACGTGGAGGTCCGGGCAACCTGCGGCGGCCCGGCCCCGGCCGAGGTCCTGCGGATGGTGGAGGCCCGCTGCAAGCAATTGGAGGAGGGTCGCGGCCGGCAAGGGCAGCAGCTGGCTGCGCTCCGCGAGGCAGACCAGCGGCTTCGGGCGGCGGCGTCCGCCCTTGCGGCGTCCGGAGGCTAGGAAGGGCGCCGGAACCCGAAGCGGGCATGTCGGCACCGGACCCGGACGCGAGGGATTCCCAGGGCCGGTCTCGGCCGGCATTCGGCGTGAGAGGTGTGCCTCACGGTAGCTCTGGCCTCTACCTTCGCGGGGAGCGCGGTCGCGTGCGCGGCGGCCAATGCCGTTCTGGACATCTACGAGGAGGAACGGATCGTCGAGAACGCACGTGTCCGAGGGGAGCAACTGCTCGCGGGTCTGTTCGATTTGAAGCAGCGACACCCGCTTATTGGCGACGTACAAGGCAAAGGGCTCTATGCCGCGATCGAGTTCGTGCGCGACCGCACGACGAAGGAACCCGCCGCGCGCGAAACGGTCTTCATGCACACCGAGTGCGTGCCGGATACCTTAATGCGCTTTGGAAGCTACCTTTATAACACCATCGCGTTCCCCGGCGCCTGACACGGGAATCGGCCGTCCGGAGGTGTTGTAGGCATCCCACCTCGACCTCTTGCCTGAAATCCGTAACCCGTCTTGAAGCGAAGCAACAAGTTGCAGACCGAAAGGTGTCCGGTACCTTTCGCTTGCGATGGATGTCATCCCCCCCAGGCGCACGATGCCACGGGCGAGTTCCTGAACGAGGTGGCGCAGGGCGAGGTGATCTATGCCCGCTGAGAGCCGCCGCTGGCTCGCGTACGCCCAGGAGAACCGGCACGTGGCGGCTCTGAGCTTGGAGAGCGGCCTCTTCAACCCGTGCCTGCAGAATGCCCAGCAGGCCACCGAGAAGGCGCGCAAGGCCCTCTGCTTGGCGAGCGGCCCCCCCTTGAAGAAGACCCACAGCATCGCTGAGCTTCGGGGAGATCTCTTGCAGGCGCAGGCGGACCCTGGCCTGTCCGCCGATGACGCCGACCTGCTCGACACCATGGAGCATCGGGGACGGGACAGCCGGCGTCCCTTTCGTGTCTCCCTTCCGTGTCTCCTTGACGCGCCGGGAGCCCTCTGATACCGTCGGACCCCACGAGGGCGCGGCCCGCCGCCCGGTACCGGCATCCACGCCCCGACGAGACCACCATGACCCAGACCATGGAGCTGGAACGGCTCCAGGCCAAGATCCAGCGATTGCATGGCCTCATCGAGACCAGCGCCCTGATCGCGTCTAGCCTCGACCTCGAAGACGTGCTGCGCCTGGTGCTGGAGCGGGCCCAGCAGGTCGCCAACGCCGAGGCCAGTTCCATCCTGCTCTACAATCCCGCCACCCGGCGGCTCGAGTTCGAGGTCGCCCTGGGCGAGAAAGGCAATGTCCTTCAGTCCCTCCGGAAAAAGATCACGTTCGAGATGGGGCAGGGTATCGTCGGGACCGTGGCCCAGACGCGCCGGCCGGAGTGGGTGCCCGACGCCGCACGGGATTCGCGGGTGGCGCGGAACGTAGACGCGACCGTCGGCTTCGTGACGCGGAACATCCTGTGCGCCCCTCTCCTGGTCCGCGACCGGCTCATCGGGGTGGCCGAGGTCATGAACCTGGCCCATCCCGAGCGATGCGGGCCCGACGACGTGGAGATCTTTGCCAGCTTCTGCCTGCAGGTGGCCATTGCCATCGAGAACGCCCGCCTGCACCGGGACCTGATCGAGCGCGAACGCGAGCGCCAGCAGCTCGAATTTGCATCGGTGATCCAGCAGAGCTTCCTGCCTGCCCGCTTCCCCACCTGAGCGCGCCAACGCTTCCAGGTGGAAGCCAAGAGCATCCCGGCGACGGCGGTGGGCGGGGATTTCTACGATTTCCCATCGCAGAGCGGAGACTGGCTGGGGGTGGCGGTCGGGGACGTCTCGGGGAAGGGCGTGCCGGCGGCCCTGTTCATGGCCAAGCTCATCAGCGATCTCCGGTTTACGGCGCAGCGGCACGGCGGGCCGGCCGCGATCCTCCGCGCGCTGAACGCGGAGCTGGCGAGCGAGGTGCGGCGCGGGATGTTCGTCACCTTGCAGTACCTCCTCCTGGACGCGGCGAGTGGGACGATCCGAGCGGCGAACGGCGGCAACGTGCCCCTGCTGTGGCATCACGCCCAGACGGGCGAGACGGAGTTGGTGGACCTGCCCGGTGGGCCCCCCCTGGGCATCGTGCCGGAGACGGAGTACCAGGAGGGGACGCTGGCGCTCTCCCCGGGGGATCGCCTGGTCCTGCTCACGGACGGAGTCTTGGAGGCGGCGGATGCTCGCGGGGAGGCCTTCGGATTCGACCGGCTCGTGGCGGCGGTCGCCAGCGGATCGCCGGTGGCAACCGTCCTGGACGAGGTGCTGGAATTCTCGGCGGACGGGGCGCGACGAGATGATCTCACGCTGCTCCAGCTCACATGGTGCGGCTGATGGCGGAAGCAGAAGGGATCGAAATCCGGCTGACCAGCGACCCGCGCTGGCTCCAGGTCCTGCGCGCGGCGGTCGGCCAAGTAGGGCACCTCGCCGGACTGGACCCTGCGGCGGTGGATCACCTGAAGCTGGCCGTGGACGAAGCCTGTGCCAACATCATCGTGCACGGCTACGGGGGGCAGCGGGGGCAGCCCATCGTGGCGACGCTCCGCCTCTATCCGGATCGGGTGGAGATCCGCCTGCGGGACTTCGGTCGCGCGGTGCCGCCGGACTCCATTCGCCCGAAAACACCGGACGCCTCCCGGCCCGGCGGGCTCGGCGTGTACCTCATGCACCGCTGCGTGGACCAGGTCGTCTACCGTGAGGCGGACGGCCCGGGGATGGAACTGGTCATCGTCAAGCGCCTGATCCGCAGCGGGGAGGAGACGGATGGACGTCCACGTCCGTAACGACGGAGCCACGACGGTCATCGAGGTCCAGGGCGAGGTGGACCTGTACACCTCCCCAAAGGTCCGTGAGGCCATCGTGGCTGCGACCAAGGCCCGGGCGAAGGCGGTGATCGTGGACCTGTCGGGCGTCGGATACATGGACAGCTCGGGGGTGGCCACCCTGGTAGAAGGGCTGCAATTCTCCCGGGGATACGGGGGCGTCTTCCGGCTGGCCGGCCTCGGGGCGACGGTCCGCCAGGTTTTTCAGTTCGCCAAACTGGAAAGGGTTTTTGACATCTATCCCGACGTGGCCGCGGCAACCCAGAGCCTAGAACCTCGCACGGCTGATGGCTCATAGCTCATGGCGCATCGGCATTGGCCGTCAGCTCTCAGCCATGAGCCCTGACCGATAGGTTGAGCGCTGAGATGGTGACCGAGATGTTGGCGGGAATCGGACGGCGCGTCCTGGGCGCGCGTGAGGATGCGGCCGCCGCGCTGCGGCTGCTCATCGCCACCGCCGCCCGTTTCGCCTCGGCGCCGTTCTCGGCCAAGGGCTTCCGCTGGCCGGCCACGACCCGGCAGATGGTGCGGATCGGGGTGGACTCGATCCCCATCGTGTTCCTCATCGCCGGGGCGATGGGGATGATCGTGGCCCTCCAGGCCGCCATCCAGCTTCGGCGCGTGGGGGCCACCATCTATGTGGCCGATCTCGTGGGCGTGTCCCTCACCCGGGAACTGGGTCCGCTGATGACGGCCATCATCATCGCGGGACGGAGCGGCTCGGCCATCGCCGCGGAACTGGGCACCATGAAGGTGGCGGAGGAGGTGGACGCGCTCACCGCCATGGGTCTCGACCCGGTGGAGTTTCTGGTCCTCCCGCGCCTCCTGGCGATGGGAATCATGCTGCCGTGCCTCACGGTCCTGGCGGACGTGGTCGGGATGCTGGGCGGCGCGGTGGTGGCGTCCGTCAGTCTCGGGATTCCGATGAACCTCTATGTGGAACAGACCCTCCGCGCCCTGCTCCTCAAGGACATTTTCAGCGGGTTGATCAAGAGCTGGGTGTTCGCCGGGATCATCGCGGGGGTGGGCTGCTACCAGGGGTTCCAGGTGGAGGGTGGTGCCGAAGGTGTGGGGCGGCGAACCACCGCCTCGGTGGTGGCCGCCATCTTTCTGATCATCGCGGCGGACCTGATCTTCACGGTCATCTTCTACATGCTGGGGTGAGAGACGGAGGTCGAGGACCGGAAAGTGGAGGCGACCAGGGGCGCAGTCATCGAGGTGCGGGACCTCGTGACGCAGTACGGGACCCGCCGGATCCTGGACGGGGTGACCTTCCACGTCCCGGACGGCCAGATCACCGTGGTCCTGGGAGGCAGCGGCTCGGGCAAGAGCACCCTGCTTCGGCACCTCGTCGGCCTGCAGCCCCCCACCGCGGGCCAGATCCTGGTCAAGGGGCGAGATCTCACCCGAATGACCCGGGCGGAGCTCGCGGAGCTCCGCAAGCGGATCGGCATCCTGTTCCAGGGCGGGGCGCTCTTCAACTCCATGATGGTGGGGGACAACGTGGCGCTTCCCCTGCGGGAGCACACGGCGCTGGAGGAGTCCACGATCCAGATCATGACCCGGATCAAGCTGCAGCTCGTGGGGCTGGCGGGCTTCGAGGGCTTCATGCCCGCGCAGCTCTCCGGGGGCATGCGGAAGCGAGCCGGCCTGGCGCGCGCCATGGCCATGGACCCGGAGATCCTCTTCTTCGACGAGCCGTCGGCGGGTCTGGATCCGGTGACCGCAGCAGCGCTCGACGAATTGATCCTGAAGTTGAAACAGACCTTTCGCATGAGCATCCTGGTGGTGACCCACGAGCTGCCCAGCCTCTTTGCCATCGCGGACCATGTGGTGATGCTGCTCGCAGGGAAGGTCACGTTCGAGGGGGATCTGGCAGCCCTCCGTGCGTGTCCGGACCCGCAGGTGCAGGACTTTTTGGCGCGACGCCCCGCCCCCGAACCCGAGGACGCCGAGGGGTATCTCCGGGCCCTGGTGGGCGGGTAGGGGGGGACCAGGACGGGCCATGCGAGACGAGGTGAAGGCGGGCATCGTGATTGTCGGCTCCCTGCTCGTGTTGGCCGGGCTCATCGTCGGCGTGAGCGGGGTGAGCCTGTGGGAGCGCTACGACACCTACACGGTGCGCCTGCGGTCCTCGGGCGGCGTGGATCAGGGCGCGGCCGTCCGGCTGGGCGGCCTGAAGGTGGGAACCGTCCTGGACATGCGCATCCCGCCGGAGGACGCGTCGCGCGTGGAGATCACGCTCGGAGTGCACCGCGGGACGCCGATCCCGCAGGGAACCTGGGCCACGGTGGCCACGCTGGGCTTGCTGGGGGACGCCTTCCTCCAGCTTACGACCGACGCGCACACCGACCAGCGCATCCCACCCGGCAGCCAGATCCCCAGCCGCGAGGCGGCGACCATCGCCGACCTCCTGCAGCGCCTGCAGGGGGTCGTTTCGCGCGCCGACGATGTCCTGAGCCAAGTGGGGGCGACGATGGGAGAGGACGTGGGGCCTCTCCTCAAGCGGGTCCAGGGAGTCGCCACAACCACGGAAACGGCGCTGAGCCAGCTGGAGGCCTTTGCGAGTCCCGCGAACCGGCAGCGCGTCGAGCACATCCTGGCCGCCCTGGACCAAGCGGTCACGGAGAGTGCCGGCCTCCTGCGGCAAGCGCTCGAGCAGTTCGGGGCGACGGCCCGCCGGGCGGACGGGACGGTGGCGCAGGTGCACGATTTGGTGGCGGAGAACCGCGCCGACGTGCGCGAGACGGTCCAGCTCCTCAAGACGGAGGCGGCGCAGGTCGAGACGGTCCTCGGCCGCCTCGAGCGGGCGCTGGGGGACGCGCAAGAGGTCCTGGCCGGGGCCCGGCAGGTGCTCTCGCGCGTGGATGCCACCGTAGCGGACAATCGGGAGGGGCTGGACGAAACCATGGCCGATTTGCAGCGCAGCACGCACAACTTGCGAGAACTGACCCAGCAGCTCAAAGAGCGCCCCTGGAGCCTCCTCGCGCCCGCGCCTGTCCCGGAGAAGCCGGGCCTGGAGCCGCCCCCGGGGAAGGAGCCGCGACGATGACCGACTCGGCGTGCGCCGTTCCGGCTGAGCGCCGCAGACGCGGCGCGGCACGATGGTTTCGCTGCGTTGTGGCGGCCTCCGTCGTGCTGGGCCTGGCCGGCTGTGCGAGCGCACCGGACATCCGATATTACCGGGTCGTCGTCCCGCTGCCGTCGCCCGCCGCCGATTCGCCGATTCCTGCGACCCTGGGGGTGGCGCGCCTGCTCGCGCCCGAGCCGTGCCGGCAGGAACGGATCCTCTACCGGGCCTCCCCCTATCGCGTCGAGTACTATGCGGCCGATCGCTGGGAGGTCCCGCCGGCCGACATGGTCCAGGAGGCGCTCTTCGCCTCTCTCAGGTCGAGCGGGCGGTTCCGGCGTGTGGTGGCGTGGCGCCGGGGTGAGGCAGACTATCGCTTGGAGACACGGCTCCAGCGCTTCGAGGAGGTCGACGAAGCCGACGGGTGGTACGGCGTGGTGGACCTCGAGTACGAGGTGGTGGACGGGGAGGGGCGCAGCCTCACGCGGGGCGTGAGCCAGCAGCGGGTGCGGGCGGAGACGCACTCGGTGGAGGGGGTTGTCGCCGCGTTGAGCCGCGCCCTCGCGGTCGGCCTGGACGAGATCACGCGTGGGACCGCGACTGCACTTCGGGCGGCGGCACGCTGATCCCGGCATCAGAGTCTCGCCTGCACGACCCCACGCTTCCCGTTGACCAGCCAGGCAGGATCCTCTGCCTGGAGCCGCTCCGCCTCTCCGGGTCGCAGCCCGACGATGATCTCCGCCTTGAGCGTGCGCAGCACCACTAACGGCGCGGGAAAATAGCGCGTGACCTCCGCAAAGGACGTCGCAGGCGGCCAGTGCAGGTCGCCAAGCAGTCGCCGGTAATTCACGTCGCCCTTGACCAGGACGAGGTCCATGCCGGCCAGGACGCCCCGCAAGTCGTCGGGGAGCTGGAAGTAGAACAGGCTCGTCCCGTAATGCCAGTGGGTGAACAGGGACAGGCGCCGGCGGGCCAGGTGGACCCGGAGTCGCTCGGCGAGCGCCCGAGCTGCCTCACTCGCCCCGTCCAGCGCATCCAGGCCGGCAAAGACGTCCTCCCGCATCGCATCCGAGACGAAGAAGGGATGCGGCTTCAGGTGCAGGTGGATCTCGGCGGCCAGGCCTTGACAGAGCAGGCAATCCACCAGCGCCAGGTCCATCAGCAATTCCGTGCCCGCGTTGTCGGCCAGGACCGCGAGGCGACGAGGCCTCCCCGAGGACAGGAAATCCCACACCTGCCCCGTGTCATCCAAAAGGAGGTCGGTGCGCTCCTCGCGAGCGCCGGTCGGGCGCCCCAGGCGCAGGGCGACCTCGTAACTGAGATCGCTCCGGTTGCCCCACAAGCTGGCGTAGAGCAGCATCTCGCACCGGGCCTGTGGGTCGTCGGGCAATCGTCGCAGGAGAGCGTCCACCGCCTCAGGCGCCGCCTCTGGGAGAAGCTCGGTCGCCTTCTTGCGGCCAAAGGGATCCACCCCGTGCCAGGGACCGGGCCGGAAGTACTGCGTGGCCTCCAGCAGCCGGCGGTAGAAATAGGCCTCAGCCCAGTACCAGGGCACATCCAACCAGCTTCGGCCGATGTGGGGAGCGGACACCATGCCCCAGAAGACTCGGTCCGGCGCATCTTCGCGCACTTCGCGGATGATGCCCCCGGTCAATTCGACCTGGAGATCCTCAAGCGCCCTTCGAATCTCGTCAGGGAACTCGTTCAGCGAGAGGACGTCCTGGAGGATGCCCGGGACGCGTTCCGCGAGCGTGTAGCGGGCAAACGAGCCCGGTTCCGAGGTGCGGATGGCCGGCGGCAGAGTCGCCAGTTCGACCTGGCATGGCGGAATGAGGAATGCGCTCAAGCCACGCACCTCACCGCACGTGTCTCCGGACGCCCCGGGTGACGGGCTGGTCAGCCGTGAGTCGGTCCGGACTCCCCTGGATCGAGAGACCCTGCGGGCGGTCACCCACAAACCCTCAGGGTCGCACCGTACCACACCCCTCCGCGGGCAGGCAACGGAAACTGGCAGGGATGACGGGCGGATCGGACGTGCTCGGCGGACACGCCGCATTGCACCGCGATCACAACGGTCGCGCAGGCTCTGAGCGCCCAAAGAGTATTGGGGCTCAATCGGAAGAGGGGGAATCCGTCAACGGAAAAGCGGCCGACAGAGGGCGCGGACTGGCGAAGATGACATTCGGTGGTGCCCAGGCGTGCGACCCCCTGGCCCCTCCCCTCCTATCCTGCTACACTGCCCCGGACCGAGGGGGCGGGGAACCAAGTCGATGGCGCGCGACGCCGGCCGGTGCAAATCCCGCGCGCACTGCACAAGGAGAGGATGGTGTCACCCCCCATGGACCAGTTGACTCGCGACGGGCGCCTGCTGTTTGCCGCCAGAGCGGTCCGGATGTTCGGCTACGGCTTTCTCGCCGTCATCCTCGCCCTCTACCTGTCCGCCCTGGGATTGGACGACGTGCGGATCGGCCTCCTGCTCACGCTCACGCTGGTCGGCGATACGGCCATCTCCCTCTGGATGAGCACCCACGCGGACCGGTACGGTCGGCGCTGGATGCTGGCCCTGGGGGCGCTCCTGGTCCTGGGGGCCGGGCTGGCTTTCATCGCCACGGACCGATTCCTCATCTTGCTGGTGGCGGCCACGCTGGGCGTCATCAGCCCCAGCGGGTACGAGGTGGGGCCATTCCTGGCCATCGAGCAGTCGGCGCTCTCGCAGCTCGTGCCCGATCGCCGGCGCACCGGCACCTTCGCCTGGTACAACCTGGTCGGGTCGCTGGCCACGGCGCTCGGCTCGCTCGTCGGCGGGGGCGTGGCCAAGGTCGGCCAGCAGTGGGGGATGAGCCCCCTGCAGAGCTACCGGATCGTGCTGGCAGGCTATGCGCTCATCGGGCTGGTGCTGGCCGCGATGTTCTGGCGGCTGAGCCCTGTGGTGGAGGCGCCCCCCGCCCCACGGGCACAGACGGCCTCGCCGTCCCGCCTGGGCCTGCACCGCTCGGGCGGCGTGGTGTTGCGCCTGGCCGGTCTGTTCGCGGTGGACGCTTTCGGCGGCGGCTTCGTCCTGCAGAGCATCGTGGCCTACTGGTTCCACGTCCGGTTCGGGGCGGACGAGGCGATCCTCGGCGGGATCTTCTTCGGCGCCAACCTCCTGGCCGGCGCCTCGGCCTTGGCCGCCTCGGCGATCGCTGCCCGCATCGGACTGGTGAACACGATGGTCTTCACCCACCTGCCCTCGAACGTCCTCCTGATGCTCGTGCCGCTCATGCCTACGCTGCCGCTGGCGATCCTGGTCCTCTTGATCCGATTCAGCATCTCCCAGATGGACGTGCCCACGCGGCAGTCCTACACCATGGCCATCGTCAGCCCCGAGGAACGCTCGGCCGCCGCCGGCATCACCGGCACGGCCCGCACCGTGGGAGCGTCGCTGGCCCCGGTGTGCGCCGGTCTGCTCCTGAGTACGCCGGCCCTGATGAGCGGCCTGTTCTTCGTGGCCGGCGGCCTCAAGATCGTCTACGACCTCCTGCTCCTCCACAACTTCCGCCAGGTCAAGCCGCCGGAGGAGGCCAAGCCGGCCTGACTCCGCCGAGGCGCCAAGGGCGCTAGCGGCGGGCAACCAGGCAGCCCACCGGCGAATCGAGAGGGCGAAAAACGAAACCGGCGACCGTTCAGGCCGTCGGTTTCGCGTTGCAGCTCCAAGAAATGCCGGGGGAACGGACCCATCATGGGATAAACCGCCCGATCCGCAATTGGCAGACAACGGGAACTAGCAGTTCCCGCCCGTGCCGCCCCTCTCCGCGCCTCAGGCTGCTACCCTGATCCACCGCCTCTCTGCGTCGGACCGAAGAATCGATTCGACGACCATAGCCACTCGATGCCCATCCGCAAACGTCGGCACGTCTCGCGCCTCGCTGTCGCCCGCAACCTGTCGATAGAAGTTGTCGATGATGTTCCGGATGCCGTCCGTCGCTGATTCCCAGTGGGCGCCAGGGTAGCGTGCGTACGGCCGGGCCGCCTCCGCCAGCAGTGCGGGATGCTTGCGAAGCACCTGGTTGGCGGCCTCCCGCTCCCCAATCCACAGTTCCTCCGGCCGCTCCAAGTCCCATGCGATTGACCGCCGTGTCCCTGCGACCTCCAGGGTGAGATGGCTCTTGTGCCCCGCACTCACTTGCGAGAGAAGCACGCCCCCTCTCGCTCCGCCAGAGAACTCAAACAATGCCTGAGCCGTGTCTTCCGTTGTTACACTGACCTCGCGATTTCCACAGGCCCTCTTCGGCAAGACGGTTGATCGAGCCCCGACCACGCCTTCGATGCGCAGACCCGTGACGTATTCCGCCAGGTCGATCCAGTGCGACCCGATGTCCCCTATCGCCCGAGAGGGGCCTCCAAGGGCAGGGTCAAGGCGCCAATTGTAGTCAGAGGGGAGCAGGAGCCAATCCTGCAAGTATGTGCCCCACACCGTATGGATGGTTCCAAGCTCACCCGCTCCAATCATCGCCCGCGCTTGTTGCACCACGGCATGGT
>JBGPQZ010000087.1:0-10743 GCA_041489335.1 Methylomirabilia bacterium | reverse complement strand
CCTACCCGAACGGATTCGCCATCCGCCTCTTCTTCTTCCACGTGCCCTGCTACGCCGGGACGCCGACGAATCAGGCCTTCGAGCGGATCCAGTGGGTCCCGCCCCGTGAGCTACCTGCCTTGGATTTCCTGGAGGCGGACCGCGCGGTGGTGGACCGGCTGGCGCGCGGGGAGATCGCGATCGCGTGAGCCCAGTCCGCCCCTACCGCCCGCGCCTCGACCCGAGGCGCCTCCGCGCGTTTCAGACGCGGCTCCTCGACTGGTTCCGTGTGAACGGCCGCGACCTGCCCTGGCGTCGTACCCGCGATCCCTACAAGATCCTCGTCTCGGAGGTCATGCTGCAGCAGACGCAGGTCCCGCGGGTGCGGGAGTACTACGCGCGGTTCCTGCGCGAGTACCCGAGCGTCGAGGATCTGGCGGCGGCGTCCCCGGCGCGCGTGCGCGACTCCTGGGATGGCCTCGGCTATTACGCGCGGGCCAGGAACCTCCACGCCGCGGCGAGGAAGATCGCCCGGGAGCACGGGGGGCGATTCCCGCGCCGGGTGGAGGAGATCCGGTCGCTGCCCGGAGTGGGGCGGTACACCGCGGGGGCCGTGGTCAGCTTCGCCTACGGGGAGCCGGCCCCGATCCTGGACACCAACGTGCGGCGCGTCCTCGGCCGGGTCTTCGTGCGACGCCGGCCGGCCAGCTCGGCCAAGCTCGACCGGCGTCTCTGGGCCCTGGCCGAGGCGGTTCTCCCCGCGGGAGAGGTCTGGGCCTTCAATCAGGCCCTCATGGACTTCGGCGCGACCGTTTGCACGGCGCGTAATCCCCGGTGCCCCGCCTGCCCCCTACGGTCCCTTTGTGCCTTCTGCGAGCGGGCGAATCGGTAGCGAGGACTGGAGTGCCGTCCGCACGGTCCGCACGGTGAAATCCTCGATTCAAGACAAGCGGGCGACGATCGTTGCGCGCGGGCGATGCCCCCGCTTAGATAAACGCCTCTCTGTGCGGCGCTCACCGCCTCCGGCGCGCGTGCTGTGCGGGACGCGGGGGCAAACCACCATCACTCTTACACGGGAGAATCTGCCATGATCTTTGTGATCGCGACGATCGAGGTGAAGCCGGGGAAGCGTGAGGCCTTCCTGGCCGAGTTCCACAAGAACATGCCGAACGTCCGCGCCGAGAAGGGCTGCATCGAGTACGGACCGAGCGTGGACGCGAAGACCGACATCAAGGCGCAGATCCCGCTGCGCGAGAACGTGGTGACCATCGTGGAGAAATGGGAGAGCCTCGACGCGCTCCACGCGCACCTCGCCGCCCCGCACATGGCGACCTACCGGGAGCGGGTGAAGGACCTTGTGGTCGGCGTGACGCTCCAGATCCTCGAGCCGCGTTAGGGCGAGGAGGCGCGGGCTTGACTTCACTCTCCGGTCAGGAGCAGGGTTAAGCCAATATGAGGGGACGCCCTTAAGTTATTTAACTTGCGGGCGTCGAGTCGAGATGACGGGGGGAGCGGCGGGAGCATGGCTTGTGCCCCGTCAGGGCTCCCGGTGATGGGGGTCCTCAAAACCCGGGACGCTGCCCCGGGCTCCCGACTGGCGGCCCCGTTGGGGCGGGACGGCGCGCGGCGTGTCTCAAGGTGCAGGATAGGGGCCGAGTCCGATCAGGCAGGTAACCCCTGGATGTACTCGTGGATGCGAGCGAGGTAGGGTGGGATGTCGCGGACCGTGGCCTGAAGCCCCTCGTGCAGGCGGTGCGGGTCGAGTTCGTCGTATTCGTGGATGATCCTGTTCCTGAGCCCCGCACAGGCGGCGATCTGACGTGCAAGCGGTGGCGGAAGGATCCCCAATGGTCCGAGTTGCACGAAGGAGGCGAAGTAATCCGTGGGCGGGGCGTGACCGGACTCGGTGATAAGGTGGTAGTTGATGTCAATCATCCGGCCAATGGCCCGCTCCAGGTAGCGCTCGGCCAGTGCCTGATCAATTGAGCTGCCCAGGTACTCGTCGAGGCTCTTCTGCGCCAGACGCGCAAGCTCCCCGAAGTCCTTGCTGATCAGATTGATTTTCCGGATGACCAGCGTGGCGTCGATCATGGGGAGGCCGAGGCGGTAGCCACGAACTTCGCAGCGAAATCGCGCTCCATCGCGAAGTACTTGGCGTGATCCACGTAGCGCTTGAAGGCGTATATACGCAATCGCTGGAGCTCTGCGACCGGCCCGTAGAGGATCTCACAATGCTCCGTGATCTTCTTGAGAAACAGGGGATCCGCATGATTTATGACGTCGAGATCCACCTCGCGATCCGGGAAGAGCCCCTGAAGGTCGCCGATGAGATCGGCATAGTCCTGGGGAGCGGGCTCGGATCGATCGAACAGGACAGCTAGGTCCACGTCACTCTGCGGGTGGACCCGCCCCGTCACCGCAGATCCGAATACCAGGATCAGGCGAATCCTGTACCGTGCTGCGATTGTCGCCAGGGCCACTTCCATAGGAGAAAGTATACCGACTCCCTGCGGGGATCACAAGGGTACATGTCGTGATGGGACAGGTGGACCGGCGCCTGGCGCTGTCTCAGGCAGGCCTGCACACCTGGCAGGGGCGGTAGCTGCTCTCGGCCGCGGCGGCGGGGGAGCCGAAGTGGATGCGGCCGCCCTCGCGGATCCGATGCTCCTGGGCGCAGCCCCTGCGGCAGAAGATCCTGGTGGAGGCGCAGCCGACGTAAGGGGTCGTGTTGCGCTCCAGGTCGAGCAGCGCCTCTTTGCGGAGCAGGCCGAAGGAGTAGCCGCCGAGGCCGCCGTCGGTCTTCACCACGCGATGGCAGGGGACGATGATGGGCGCGGGGTTGCCCGCCATGGCGTTCCCCACCGCACGGGCGGCGTCGGGCTTCCCAAGCCGCTCGGCGATCCACTTGTAGGTGCGGACCTCGCCGTAGGGAATGCGCGCGGCAACGTCGAGCGCCGCGCGCTCGAACTCCGGGACCTACGACAGGTCCACCGGGACGGTGAAAAAGGTCCGCTCGCCGGCCAGGTACTCTGCGATCTCCCGCCGTGCTTGGTCGAGAAGCTTACCGACCCGTCCCGCCGCCTGCGGCGCGGCCCCCGCCCGCCCGCGGCGGTACGAGACCCGCGTGATGCCGGCCGGGGATGCCGCCAGGTCCAGCCGGTCCAGCATGTCGGTCAGCCGCTCTGCCTTCAGCCGAAGATCGATCTGTTCCATGATCCGCCTCGCCAGATCCGCCCGGACCACAGGAGCGCCGGATGGCCTTGGCCACAAGATACACAAGCAGCACAGACTCCACGAACTCACAGGGAAGGCGTGGGCCGTGCCTCGTCCATACCTTGTGCCAGCTTGTGCCTCTTGTGGCTGACAAGAATCCTCGTTGTAGCTTGGCGGTTGAACCTCCGTCGGTCTCAGAAACTGCCGTGGCGCTTGTAGACCTCGGAGACGGTGACCCCCTTCTTGAGATCCGCCCGCATCTTCTTCTCGCGCCCCACGGTCTCCTCGGTCTTCACCAGGACCTCGGCGGTGACCTCCTTAGGGACGACCACCACGCCGTCGATGTCGCCGAAGATGAAGTCGTCGGGGCGAATGACGGTGCTACCGATCGTGATCGGGATCTGCCACTCCTTGATCTCCCAGCGACCGATGGAGCTGGCCGGGCAGCGGAATCGGCAGAAGACGGGGAACTTCATCCGCAGGACGAAGCGGGTGTCGCGCAGGCCGCCATCCACCACGGCGCCGGTGCAGCCGCGCTCGCGGGCGGCGTTCGACATGATCTCGCCCCAATGGGCCGACTCGAAGTGCCCGGCCGAAGACCAGACCGACACGGTATCGGGCTTGATGCTCTCCAGCATCCGGATACGCACCCTGGAGTCGTCGTTGGTGATGTCGGCCACAGGGTATCCCTGTCCGGTGAAGGCCGGGCCGGTCACCACCATGTCGGACGTTACGGGCGCGATGTAGTAGGGCAGGATCTGGTTGCGCAGGCCCAGCTTGTCCAGCATGTCGCCCACGGCGCCGGTGTAGAGCGCCCGGTAGCGTCGGATCACATCCTTCAGCGCGATCTTCTTGGCAGGCATCGTCGACCTCCTCTGCCGGACGGGTCAGGTGCGATCACCGGAGACAAAACGGGGCCGGAGGCTGTAGGCCGCCATCCGGCCCCGCTCACTCATGCCAGGGGTCCTCGGCCCGCTAGGCGGGCTTGTAGGGCTGGAACTCCGCCTTGAACTTCGCCAGCGACTCGCGAATCGTCTCCGGGTCGCCGAGCTTCTTCCGCTCCGTGACCAGCTCCAGCGGGGCGGACATGCCCAGCACCGGGCAGAAGCCGCGCTTGCCGATCTGCTCCTGGAAGCCGGGGCCGGTCTTCACGTTGACGCCGCCGGTGGGCATGACCATCTTGCCGTTGTGCCGCTCGCGCTGGTAGGGGGCGAGCAGGGCGCCCACGCCGCTCGGCCCGTAGATGGACGCGTTGAAGATCTTGATCCCGTCCGGCTCCAGGCCGTCCTCGCGCTCCAGGAAGTAGGCGAACTCCCCGGGCGAGAAGCTGCCCGGCACGCCGAAGCACTTGGCGGCCCGCACGATCTTGACGAACTCGATGGGCTCGCGGCAGCCGCCCATCCCGCTGTCGGGCCCCACGATCATGTCGAAGCCCATCTCGATGGCCGACTCCAGCTCCTTCGGGTTGATGACGCTCCCTACCCCGAGGAGCATGGGCGCGTTCGGCTGGGTCCGGGCGATGTCCTCCCGGCGCTTCCGCAGCTCGCTCATGGCCTCCTTCAGGACGGGCTCGGGGATGCGGAAGGTGACTTCGGCGATGAGGCCGGCCTCGTAGATGCCCTGGACGGTGTTGATGACGTCCTGGGGGGTCTTGGCGTGATCGCGGCCCATGACCACCACCACGCCTCGCTCCCGCAGGAGCCTCTCGACGCGCTTGGGATCCCTCGTGTATGACATGCTTGCCTCCTCGTGGATGGATTATCGCAGGGCGACGACGCCGCCCCCCTTCTTGCCGCGCTTGACCTCGGCCTCGACCATGGCCTGGGTCACCATGGTGGTGTCGCCCGGGGTCTCCTGCACCAGGATGCCGTGGGCGGCGCCCCACTCCACCGCCTCCTCCAGCGGCTTTCCCTTCAGCAGGGCCGAGATGATGGCCGAGGCGAAGGAGTCACCGCCGCCGGTGCGGTCGGCGATCTCGACGTTCTTGCGGGTGGCCCCCTGGTACAGCTTGTCCTCGGCGACGTCGAAGAGGACGGCCCCCCAGTCGATGCGGTCGGCCGAGTGGGCCCCGCGGAGCTGCGTGCCGATCAGCTTCAGGTTGGGGAAGTCGTGGGCCACCTTGCGGAGCAGGGTCACGTAGCACTCCAGGAACTGCTCCATGCTGGCGTTGGACGGCACGTCCACGGTGTATCCCAGGGCGTCGTCGAAGTCGCTCTGGTTCCCCACCAGGAACTCCACGTGGGGGACGATCTGCCGGTTGATCTCCCGCGCCCGGTCCTTGTTGGGCTCCACGTTGGCCCGGTAGTTCAGGTCGGTGGAGCGCAGGGTGCCATACTTGCCGGCCACCTTCAGGTACTCGACGGCCGTCTCGGCGGTCTTGGGCGAGAGCAGGCTGTAGATGCCGCCGGTGTGGGCCCAGCGGGCCCCCTCCTTGCCGAACAGGGTCTCGAAATCGTAGTCCTCGGCCCCCACCTCGCGGACGGGAGTGTGGGCCCGGTAATACTCGGTCTTGGACGGGACCACGCCCTTGCCCCGGAAGGTGGCGTTGATCCCGTTCATCAGGCCGCCCTTCTTGTCGGTGACGTACTTGCCCTCCTTGCCGCCCGGCTTGAACCAGATGACGTGGCTGGTGTCCACGCCGGCCTCGCGGAACTGGCACTCGATGTTCCGGCCGAAGCCGTCGTCCACCAGCGCGGTGAGGACGGTGCTGCGCAGGCGGAAGACGTAGGCCATGCCCTCGGCCACGTTCACCTCGCCGCCGCCGTGCCAGATGCGGCAGGTGCGCGCCCGTTCGAAGGGCACATCCACCGGATCGAAGCGGATCATGACCTCGCCCAGGGCGACCCCGTCCCACTTGCACTTCTCTGCGGGCAGAATGTTGAATGTTGCCATGACGACTGTTCCTCCCTGTGAGTCTTTGGGTGAGATGGAAACCCAGGAGTGCGTTCTCGGCGCTCTGGATCAGGATGCGGGGGACCGGCCACGGTCATGCATGGCGGGAGTATATGAGAAATCCCCCGGGTGTGTCAAATCGCGCCCGCCCCCGTCCCAGGCCGCGGCCGGGCCGTGGTGGAGCCGCACAAGGGTCTATTTCTCTCTCTCAGCCATGGTGCTCCCTCCATGCTGTGGGGGGTTGCCTTGACCGGATCGGGTCCGCCTGGAACGGGCGCGAGGGGTAGCCATCGCGCCGCCCCCGGGATCACACCATGTAGCTGCCCCCGTTGATGTCGAGGCAGACGCCGTTCACGTAGCTGGCGTCGTCCGAGGCCAGGAAGGCGATGACCGTGGCCACCTCCTCCGGCTGGGCCAGCCGGCGGAGCGGAATCCCCGCCAGGATCCGCTGCTGCTCCTCCGCGGTACGGGCCTCCCACTTGCCCTTCACCCGGGCGGTGAGGACGATGCTGGGCGCGACGGAGTTGACGCCGATCCCGAAGGGCCCCAACTCCACCGCCATGTGCTTGGTGAGCCCGATGATGCCCGCCTTGGCCGCGCTGTACTGGGGGCCGGAGATCCGGCTGAAGGTGCGGCCCGCGAAGGAGGAGACGTTGACGATCCGGCCGTACTGCTGGCGCTTCATGACCGGCACGGCCGCGCGGATGGCGAGAAAGGCGGACTTCAGGTTCAGGGCCACGGTGTGATCCCAGTCCTCCGGCAGGATCGTCTCCACGGGGACGGTGGGCGTCCCCATGCCGGCGTTGTTGACCAGGATGTCCAGCCGGCCCCACTCGTCCACCACGCGCCGGACGGCCGCCTCGACCTGCCCGCCGTCCAGGACGTCGCAGGGGACGACCAGCGCCTGGCCGCCGCCGCCGCGGATCTTGGCCGCGACCTGGTCGAGGTCGGAGGTCGTCCGGGCACTGACCGCCACGCGGGCGCCGCGGCGCGCCAGCACCTCGGCCGTGGCCGCGCCGATGCCGCGCGAGGCGCCGGTGACGAGGGCAACGCGATCCTTCAGGTTCATAGGATCACCTCCTGCTGGGTTGGGGGTCAGCGCCGTTCGGATACCCTTCCTCTTCTGCCAGGACGGAACGGATCCAAGGGATACCTTCAGCGCGTTCGGCCTTTGATGGGCAACACGACGCGCCCACGCAGGCGTCGTGGGTGGTCTGCGCACATCGGCGGCAGGCCTCGCGCGCATTCAATACCGGGCGGTCGGTTGCTGTCAAGGCAAACACGGACCTGGACTGCTCGGGTAGACGGCCGCAGTGTCGTTTCCCTTTGGAGCGGAATCCGGTCAACGGGTATAATCCCGTCCGGCCCGGCAAGCGGCTCCGGGCGGCGGCCCCCGTCGGCGAGGCGGGGTGCGAAGCCCCCTCGGCGAAAGGAGACGGCATGGATCTGGGCTTGCAGGGCAGGGGGTCTCCATGAGCGCAAGCATTCGTCTTCCCATCTTCCCGCTGCCGGACGTGGTGCTGTTCCCCCACACGCTCCTGCCGCTGCACATCTTCGAGCCGCGCTACCGGGAGATGGTTCGGGACTGCCTGGCGGGGGATCGACGGTTAGCCATGGCGCTGCTTCGGCCCGGCTGGGAAAAGGACTACTACGGGCGCCCGCCAGTCTTCCCCGTCGCCGGCGCCGGCGAGATCATCCAGCAGGAGGAGCTCGCGGACGGCCGCTACAACATCCTGGTGCGCGGCACCATGCGCGTCGGGATCACGGCCGAGCTCCCCGCCGAGAAGTCCTACCGGCTGGTGCGGGCTCGGCCGCTCCTGGATCGGCATCCGGACGAGGGGCCGGAGGCGCTCAGGGGTCGGGTGGAGCGGCTGAAGGTGTTCTACCTGCGGGTCCTGTCGGAGGTCCAGAAGGGGCAGGGTGAGATCGCCAAGATCTGGAGCGGGGTGAAGGACCCGGGGATCATCGTGGACCGGATCGCCAGCGCCGTCCTGGCGGACACGGAGCTCCGGCAGCAGGTGCTGGAGTCGGTGGACGTGGCCGCACGGCTGGCCCTGGTCCAGGATCACCTGGTGGCGGTCCTGGCCCATCTCTCCGACCGGAGCGCGCCGGGCGAGCGGGGAGCCGAGCGCGGCAACTGATTCCGGAGAATCCTGGACCGCCAAGACGCCTGAGGCGGACAAGACACTCAAGGAAGGCGGCGATGCCAACCCCCAAGAAGTCCGAGCCGCGGGTGCGAATCTACTGCGCGGGGCCGCTCTTCAACCGGGCGGAGCAGGCCGAGATGGCGGCGATCGCCGAGGCGCTCGAAGGGGCCGGCTTCGCCGCGTTCCTGCCGCAGCGCGACGGGCTGGTCTTCGCCGAGGTGGAGCAGGCATTCCTGCGCGGGGGCTACGAGCGCCAGGAGTCCGTCCGCCTGGTGCAGTCGGCCGTCTTCTGTCTGGACGCGTACGAGGTCATCGTCGGGTGCCGGGGCCTGGTTCTGAACCTGAACGGGCGGGTGCCGGACGAGGGGGCCGTGGCCGAGGCGGCCATGGCCTGGATGGCGGGCAAGGCCCTTGTGTTCTACAAGTCGGACAGCCGGAGCCTCATCCAGGGCCTCGACAATCCGCTGCTGGCCGGCCTCGGCGGCTTCGTCAGGGTCTCGACCGTTCCGGAGATCGCCTACGCCTTCGCCCAGCTCTTCCGGGCGCGCCGGCCGGTACCCGCGCCCGCGCTGCCCCCGGCGGTGCGCGCCGCCGTGGAGCGGGGCCGCCGCCTGTCGCGGGCGCTCGCCCAGCGGACCTCCCCCGGCGACGTTGTTTCCACCATCGTCTCCCTCGCCCGCACGACAGGCTGACGTCGCGACCAACCCGAATCGCCGTAGCCGCTCACTCGCCGAGCTCGCGCGGCCCGGACGCCTCGGGGGGCGTCCCGTTTTTTTCCTCTCCCCGCAGACTGCGGGTGCTCTTCAGGATGTTCTTCATGTCCCGTGTGCGTTCCTCCAGCTTCTCCAGGAGCGGGCGCATCTCATCCAGGATCAGCTGCGTATCCTCCTGGGCCCGCGGATGCCGGGCGAGGCGGGAGATCTCCTCCACGTACACGGCGATGGAGGCAAGGGGGCGCTCCATCTCGTTGGTTGCCACGTAGATGGCCTCGCCCACCGCCGCCTGCCGCTCCCGCGCCACGAGGTCCGCCTGCAAGCGCCGGATCTCCACCAGCGTCTCTTCCAGGCGCCGATTCTTTTCCACTAGCTCTTGCGTCTTCTCCTGAAGGGTCGTCTCGGACAGGAGCAGGTGTCTGCGTTCGGTGACGAGCTGGGAGGTGGTGACGGAGATCAGCGCGAAGCTGAAGAAGCGGGCACAGGCCGTCCAGTAGGGATAGATGAGGTGGGCGGTTTCCGGCTCGGTCAGGATCTGCGCCGCCAGGAAGAGGAGCGCCGCCAGGGCGGAGAAGAGCAGGCTGACCAGCCAGGTCTCGAAGAACGCCAGGCCCAGGAGGGGCAGAATGTAGAAGGGGGCGAAGGCGATGCGGGGCCCGGTGAGGTAGTCGAGCCAGCAGATCAGCAGGAGGAGCAAGAGGGCCGCGACCCTCCGGCCGGCCGTGGACAGGGGCAACCGGTTGGTCAGCGCTTCCATGGGGTGCAAGGTGGACGACATCGGCGACCTCCTGGGCGCGGGGGCGCAGGCCGCCCCGCTAGAGTTCCTTCACCCACTTGTGATCCGGGTCGTCGTAGAGGGTGTAGTTGCGCGGCTCGCCCGCCAGGATCCAGAGGTAGTAGAGCTGATACCCCGGGGCGGCGGCCACCGGGTGGAAGCCGTAGGGGAGCTTCACCACGGAATTGTCCTTGATCACGAAGGTCTCGTCGAACTTCCGCACCGGGCTGTAGACCCGCTGGAAGCCGAAGCCCTGCGGCGGGTTTACCTTGAAGAGGTAGACCTCCTCCATCCGGGTCTCATCGGGCGGGGCGGCCGTGTCGTGCTTGTGGGGCGGGTAGCTCGACCATTTGCCCGGGCCGTTGAAGGTCTCGCCGACCAGAAGCTTCTTGGACGGGAAGCTCGGGTCGATGATGTCGTGGATCGTCCGCTCGCAGGCGTCCTTGCCGCGCGTGGAGACCTTCACCTTCTCCGGGCCGATGAGGCGCGGCTCGCCGGGCAGATCGCTCCCGACCTTGGCGATGCAGGCCTCCAGCACCCCGACGGCCTCGATCTTCCACTTGCATCCCGGCGGGACGAAGAGGGTGGTGGCGCGGCCGGCGAAGACGTTGGCCCGACTGCCGATGGAGGTGAAGCTGGTCTCGCCGACGGCGGCATTGGCCAGGCCGCCCAGCAGGACGATGCAGACCTCCTGGCCCTCGCTCGCGCTCCGGTACGTGGCCCCGGGCGCCAGGCGCAGGACGCCGACCTCCAGGAGATCGATGCCATCCTTGCCGGGCTTGACCAGGGCGGTGTATCCATCTTTGGGGCTGTACTGCCTGAACAGGCTCATGGCGATCATTCCTTTCCGTCGTGGGTGCGGGAACGGCCGCGGATCCTCCGTTCACTTTGGCATACGGGAAGTTACCATCCGTTCCGCCCGACTGTCAACCCGAACCCCGGGGATGCCGGCATGCAGAGAGACCAATGACCAATGACGAATGACCAATGACCAGCGGTGGTACCTTAATTGGTGATTGGGATT
>JBGPQZ010000086.1:0-10756 GCA_041489335.1 Methylomirabilia bacterium | reverse complement strand
GGGGTCGGATTCGAAACTTCGACACGTCCCCCGGGACGGCTGGACCGCCGAACTCCCGACCCGCCGACGCTCTTCCTGGACAGAAGGGATGTGCGGGGCTTCTGCTGCGGACCCTCAAAAGAGCGGGCGGATGCTATCAAAAAGGCCGGGCCCCGGCAAGGGAATTCTCGACGCCAGAGTCCGGCCCCGGAGAGCCTCAGGCTTCCCGCGACTCGACAGGCACCTGGTCGGTGAAGTGGTCCACCGTGAAGATCTGAATCTCCGCCCCATGCCGCCACGCGTCGTCGGGGAGGCCGGCCTTCCTGCAGGTCTGGCGCAGGAACATCTCGCGATCCCAGCCGTACTCGGTGGCGACTTGGGGAAGCAAGAGTCCGTGGCGGCCGCCGCGGCTGATGTAGAGGCCGTGCACTCCCACCTGGACCTGGGTCGGGTCCTCGATGGGCACCAGGGGGGAGAGGACCGAGATCTCCAGCGCCAGGTGAGGGAGCTCCTCGGCCGTGACCGGAGGGAAGCGCGGATCGCCGGTCGCGGCGGCCACGGCGCAATGGGCCACGCATTCCGCCAGCGGCTGGATGGCGCGGATGTAGCCGATGCAACCCCGAAGGCTTCCCGCGCGGGTGAGGGTCACGAAGGCGGCACCCGGTGCCGTGAGCGCGGGGTCGGTCGGCGCGCGGGCCGCCGCGACGGTGCCGCGGACGCGCCCGCGGATGGCCCGCCAGGCGAGAGCGAGCAAGACGGTGCGCTGCTCCGGCGTGAGGACGGCGGGTGCGGGAATCATGGGGCCGGCTCACTCGCGTCGCGCCGCCAGTAGACGCGGACCAGCGTCTCTCCGTGGGAGAAGCGGATCTGCAGGCGGCCGTGGTAGGCCCGGCTCAGGGCCCGTCCGAGGCGGCGGACGAGCTTCTCCGACGTAGTGTCGATGACGACCTCGTCGGGCGGGGCGTTGCGGACCGTGATGATCCGCTCCAGGGGATTCTTGGCGGCGGAGGCCCGCTCGACGTTCCGCACGAGCTGCATGATCTCGGCGCGGCGCACGGCGACGAAGGAACCCTGGAGGTACAGGATGCCGAATGGGGTGCCGTCCCGGATCACGTGGCAGGCCGGACAGAGGACCTGACCGGGGGCCCGCCAGCGCTGGACCTCCCGACGGACGGTGGGATCGAGCGTCCAGGCTCCGTTGCGCCGGACGGCTTGGCATTTCGGGCAGATGGCTGGTTGGGTCGAACTCTTGGTCTCACGGATGGGCTTGGCCAGGGGAAATCGCTCGCGGCGGGGGGGCTGAACCTTGACGGAGAGCATACATCCCTCCTGGTTAACGGTTCAGGTCGCTTCCTGGAAGGTAAGCGGTCAGCCTGGAAGAAAGTATATGTCGCGGCGGACTGATTTGCAATGCGAGGATCAGAGCGGCCCCTCCATCGACGGGCCGCCCGCCTTGACAGGCTCTGGGTCGCATGTTAAAAGCGATCACTCCGGTAATATTTCTGCGCTGTTCCACAAGGAGAGGCAAGCATGGCGGACGGAATCCGTGTGTTGACGGAGGAGCAGATCCGGCGGTACAGCCGTCACATCATCCTTCCCGAGGTGGGAGGGAAGGGCCAGCGGACGCTGCTCAACAGCAAGGTGCTCTTGATCGGTGCCGGCGGCCTAGGCTCGCCGGCGGCGCTCTACCTCGCGGCCGCCGGGGTCGGGACCCTGGGGATCGTGGATTTCGACGTGGTGGACCTCAGCAACCTGCAGCGGCAGATTCTCCATCACGTCCACGACGTGGGGCGCCCCAAGGTGCAGTCCGCGCAGGAGACCATTGCCGACCTGAATCCGGACGTGCGGGTGGTCCCGTACCACGAGCCCTTGACTCGAGACAACGTCCGGCGCCTCTTCACCGAGTACGATGTCATCGTGAACGGCTGCGACAACTTCCCGACGCGGTACCTGGTGAACGATGCCTGCGTCTTCCTCCAGAAGCCCATGGTGGACGGGAGCATCTTCAAGTTCGAGGGGCAGGTGACGGTCTACCGCCCCGGTCAGGGCTGCTACCGATGCCTCTACCCCGCCCCGCCGCCGCCGGGCGTGGTCCCGAGCTGTGCCGAGGCGGGGGTCCTGGGGGTCCTCTGCGGCCTGGTGGCTTCCATCCAGGGGCTGGAGACGATCAAGCTGCTCCTCGGCCTGGGCGAGCCGCTCGTAGGGCGCCTCCTGTTCATCGACGGTCTGGCCATGGAGATCCGCCAGGTGAAGTACCGGCGCGACTCGGACTGCCCGGTCTGCGGCGACCACCCGACGATCACCGACTTCATCGATTACCACGAATTCTGCGGGGTCCCGCCCGCGGCACGGCTAAGCTAACGGCCCATGGCTCATAGCTCATGGATTGGGACCCGGGTTGCTTCTTGTGCCATCAGCCATGAGCCATGAGCCGGCTGCGGTAGAGGGGCGGCGATGGCAGACTGGACCGCGGCACAGCTTGCGGAGATTTGCCGGCAGGCAGAGGCGGGGTATCCGGAGGAGATCTTCGGCCTGGTCATCGGCCGTCGGGGCGCGCCGGAGACCTCCCGAGTCCGGCCGATGACCAATCGCGCCAACCGACAGCCCGTGGCCGGCTCGGACGGCATCCCGCGGGACGCCCGCACCGCGTACATGATGGATGTCCGCGAGTACTTGGCGGTGCAGGACGAGATGGACCGGGACGGACTAGAGCTGCTGGTGATCTACCACTCGCACCCGGACCATGACGCGTACTTTTCGCAGACGGACCGGCAGTGGGCCCTCACGACCGACGGGGAGCCCCTCTGGCCGGGGATCGGCTACCTCGTCGTCTCCGTGCGCGCGGGGCGCGCGGTCGAGGCGTCCAGCTTTCGGTGGGACGCGGCCGCGAAGGACTTCGCCGGGCGGCGGGTGGAGCTGCCGGCAGACTGAGGGGCCGGCCGGCGTGAAGGCGCTTTGCGGTCCGCGCGTTTTGCGGTATGGTGGCGGGGCGCGAAGACGGATAGGGCTGGTCGTGGGGGAGGGGGCGTGAAGACCCAGGATGCGTTGAGTTTGCTGATCGCCTTGGAAGAGCGCGTGGCGCGGATCTACTTTCACTTCTTTCGGACGTTTCGCGCCGATCCGGCGGTGGCCGGGTGCTGGTGGGAGATGGCGCGGGACGAATACGGTCACGTGGGCATCCTGAAGATGGTCCGCGAGTTGGTGCCGGTCGGCTCCGAAGGGGGCGAGATCGGGGCCCGGCTCTGGTCGCTGGTGGAGGTGGTCGAGCATTGCGAGCGGGAGGCCGCGGGCACGCCGTCGCTCACGCGCGCGCTGGAGCTGGCCATCACGCTGGAGTCTTCGGAGTTGGACGTCCTGGGCCACCGCATCGTCCAATCCTTGCGGGCGGAGCTGCCGGAAGGCGCGGCACGCCCCTTCGTGGCCATGGATGCGCACTGCCGGCGGCTGGCGGTCGCGGCGGAGCGGGTCCCGGACGGGAAGATGCGGCGCCGGCTGGAGGCCATGCTGGGCAACGGGTCCTGAGGGGGTTCTGCGATGGCGGCGGAGACCGCGGCCCGCTGATCCGCCCGCGCCCAACCGGACTCACCGTCCAACGCGAAAGGGGAACATCAGTCATGAGCGTCCTGGTTCGCATGCCGACGCCGCTCCGGGCCCTCACCAAGGGGCAGGGGGAACTCCGGGTCGAGGCCGCCTCGGTCCGGGAGCTGCTGGAGCGGTTGGAGCAGGAATACGCGGGGATCAAGTCCCGCCTGTGCGAGGACGACGGGACCGTCCGCCGCTTCATCAACCTGTACGTGAACGACGAAGACATCCGGTTCCTGCAGGGGCTGGACACGCCGCTCAAGGCGGGGGACGAGGTGTCCGTCGTCCCCGCCATCGCGGGCGGGCGCTGAGGTCCTTTCCCGCATTCTCGACCCTGGTGATCCATCCGGATCGGTGAGGGTGCGATGGCAGGTAGGCTCTCGCGGGTGGGGGGAAGCTCTTCGGAGGATGAGCCGTGGTGCAGCGTTTGCGCTGGCTGAGCGACTGGACGGACCGGGGAGCCCGAGCGCTCCTGGTCCCCATCGGCATCGGCTTCATCCTGGTCGTCTTCCTCGGCGTCCTCACGCGCTACGTCTTTCGGATGCCGATCATCACCTCGGTCGAGCTGGCCCGGATCGGATTCGTCTGGGCCGCCTTCCTGGGCGCCGCCGTCTGCCTGAAGCAGGAGAAGCACACCCAGTTTTTCTTCCTTCTCGACCGGCTCACCGGTCGCGCCCGGGCGGTGACCTTGGTCGTGATTGACCTGATCTCGCTCGGCTTCTTCTGCCTCCTCGTCTTCAAGGGCATCCAGATGGTGCAGGCCGTGCGGGAGACCTTCTTCCCGGCGCTGGGATGGTCGCAGCTCTGGCTCTACCTTCCCCTCCCGGTCTGCGCCGCCTGCATGCTCGTCCACGCGCTGGCGTTCCTGGCGCGGGACCTCCGCATCTTGGCCCATGGGACGGGCGAGGAGGCGGCGCCATGATCACGCCCCTGCTGGTCGCCTTCGTGGTCCTGGCCCTCCTGGGGGTGCCCATCGCCGTGGCCATGGGCGTCTCCGTGGCGCTGACGATGGCCTTCGTCACCCCGTTCCCCCTGCTCGGGGTGGTGCAGCGCATGGTCACGGGCATCGACTCGTTCGTGCTCATCTCCATCCCCTTCTTCATGCTGACCGGACGGCTGATGAATGCCGGCGGGATCACCAACGATCTCTTCCGCTTCGCGCGCAGCCTGGTGGGCGCGATCCGGGGCGGCCTGGCGCACGCCAATGTCCTCGCCAACATGATTCTGGCCGGGATGTCCGGATCCGCCGTGGCGGATGCGGGCGGCATGGGCGTGGTGGTCATCAAGGCCATGCACGAGCAGGGGTACCGCAAGGAGCTGGCGGCGGCGATCACCGTGGCCGCCTCCACGATCGGGCCGATCATCCCGCCCAGCATCCCCATGGTGATCTACGGGGCCATGGCCGAGGTCTCGGTGGGGAAGCTGTTCCTGGGCGGCTTCGTGCCCGGGGTGCTCATGGGATTGGGGCTCATGCTGCTGATCTACCTGTACAGCTTCCGCGAGGCCATGCCCAAGGACCGGGCCTCCGGCCTGTGGGAGATCTGGGAGGCGTTCCGCTCCGCCTTCCTGTCCCTGCTCACCCCGGTCATTCTCATCGGGGGCATCCTGAGCGGTATCTTCACGCCCACCGAGGCCTCGGCGGTGGCCGCGGTCTATGCGTTCGTGATCTGCTTCTTCATTTACAAGACCGTGACCCTGCGGGACATCCCGGGCATCATGGTGGACACCTTCGTGACCACGGCCGTGGTGACCTTCATCATCTCGGCGACCTCGGGCTTCTCCTACCTCCTGATCGTCGGCAGGATCGGGACCCTCCTGGTCGAGTCCACGCTGGCCCTGACCCGGAACCCCTGGGTCGTCCTCTTCATCGTCAACATCGCCCTCCTGATCCTGGGGTGCCTGATGGAGGCGGGGGTGCTGCTGATCCTGCTCACCCCCATCCTGGTGCCGATGATGAAGAGCCTGGGCGTAGACCTGGTCCATTTCGGGGTGGTCATGGTGCTCAACCTGATGATCGGGGTGGCCACCCCGCCGGTGGGGATGTGCCTCTTCGTGGTCAGCGCTGCCACGGGCATCAAGCTGGAGCGGCTCATGCGGGAGGTCATCCCGTGGATCCTGCCGCTGGTCGCGGTGCTGTTCCTCATCACTTACTTCCCGAGCCTGGTCCTGGTGGTGCCGGGCTGGCTCATGCCGGGAAAGTGACCGGCCCGTCGGGGCCGGGCGAGCGGCGGGGAATTCCGAAGGAGGTGGTCGAGAGGGCAAGCGCGGATCGGGACGGGGACCGGACGGCAAGCGGCGGTCCGGCCTGGCTGGCAACAACCGGGTTCCACGAAGTGAAGGAGGGTCGGTCCATGTCGAAAGTGCGCAGCGCTCTGGTGGTCGGCGTCCTGGCGGCCTGCCTCATGGCCTTGGCGTCGGTGGCGGCGGCTCAGACCACGATCAAGATCGGCATCGGGCATCCGCCGGGCCAATCCTTCGTGGTGGCCTCCGAGAAGTTCAAGGAGATGGTGGAGAAGCGATCGAGCAACCGGCTGAAGGTCGAGATCTTCCACAGCAGCCAGCTGGGGGGCGAGCGGGAGATGCAGGAGATGGTGGCCCTCGGCACCCTGGAGATGAGCGTCAGCGGTATCACGGTGGTCTACGAGCCGCTCTTCGCCCTGCTGGAGGCCCCCTTCCTGTACCGGGATCGCAACCACATCAAGAAGGTGATGGACAGCCCGGAGGTGGCGGAGCTGAGCCAGACCCTGCTGAACAAGGGCATCCGCATGGTCGGCTTCTACGAGAACGGCTTCCGCAACATCACCAACAGCAAGCGGGCCATCAACGCGCCGGCGGACGTGAAGGGGCTGAAGATCCGCACGCCCGAGAACCTGGCGCAGATCGAGACCTTCAAGGCGCTGGGGGCGGTGGCCACGCCCATGGCCTACAGCGAGCTGTACAACGCCCTGGCG
Organism: Methylomirabilia bacterium; assembly: GCA_041489335.1. GTDB lineage: Bacteria > Methylomirabilota > Methylomirabilia > Methylomirabilales > 2-02-FULL-66-22 > 2-02-FULL-66-22. The sequence goes on along the minus strand of JBGPQZ010000086.1, from coordinate 4,244 downwards.
CAGGGGGTGGTGGACGGGCAGGAGAATCCGCTGCAAAACATCTGGACGGGGAAGATGTACGAGGTGCAGAAGCACCTGGCGATCACGGGGCACATTTACAACAGCGCCTACATCCTGGCCAGCAACAAGTTCTGGACCGGGCTACCCGCGGACCTTCGGAAGATCGCCGAGGATTCCATCAAGGAGGCCAGCTACTTCCAGTTGGACTACGTGGCGGACCTGGACAAGAAACTGCTGGAAGACTGCAAGGCGAAGGGAATGCAGGTGACGACGCCGGACCGCGAGGCCTTCCGCAAGGCCACCGCCCCGGCCTATGACGCCTTCTACGCCAAGTTCGGGGATCGGGCCAGGAAGATCATCGAGGCCATTCGCGGCATGTGAGCCGTTCGGGCCCCCACCGGCCGAGCGGGATGGTGGGGGCCCGACGGACGCGAGGGGAGACACCGATGGCCCTGCGTGACGTCATTCTGCTGGTCCAGAAGAGCGACCACTCGCTCGGCTACTACGATTTCGAGACGGGGGCGGAGCTGGGCCGCGTGGCGGTGGATCCGTTCCCGCACGAGTTCACGCTGAGCCCGGATGGGAGGCGCGCCTACCTGGCGAACTTCGGGGTGGCGCTGGCCGAGCATCCCGGTCCCGGCGGCAACACCGTCTCGGTGGTGGATGTCGCGGCGCGGCGGCGGGTCGGCACCATCGACTGCGGCCCGTACCGGCGCCCGCACGATGTGGCCTTCGACGGGAAGGGCACGCTCTACGCGCTCAGTGAGGCGACCGGCACGCTGCTGGTGGTGCGCGATCCGGCCTCCGGGCGATTCGATCAGGCCATCCCCACCCGCGGCTGCGGCTCGCACACGGTCTCCGTGACGCGGGACGGCGCGGTCGCCTTCTGCAGCAACATGGAATCGGGGACCGTGAGCGCGGTCTTCCCGGACGATCCCGAAAGGCCGGCGGTCGTCCTGCCGGTGGGCCGGCACGCGGAGGGGTCCGTGTTCGACCCGGAGGAGCGCCGGCTCTTCGTGATGAATCGGGAGAGTGCGGAGATCAGCGTGATCGACGTGGCGGCGCTCCGGGTGCGGGAGACGATCGCGACACCTCCCGGCCCGGTGCGGGTGGCCCGGGATCCCGAGGGGCGGCTGCTAGTGGCCCTGTATCACGGCTGCGGCCTGCTCATCGTGGAATTGAACAACCCGACCGCGCAGCGGGTGGTGGCGCTGCCCGCCAAGGCCATCTCGGTGGGGTACCACGCGCCGACAAGGACCGCCCTCCTAAGCTGCCACGACCAGCGGGTCTACCTGGTGGACACCGTCGCCGGGAAGGTCCTGCGGTCCTTCCAGGGCCGACTGGATCCGGATCCCGTGGTCGTCGTGCCCCTGGACGTCTAATCGGCGCCCACTCAGGCGGAGGTCTCCACCCGAGCGGGGGGCTGCTGCCTCAAATCCGGCCGAACTCGGCCAAGAGCTGCTCGACGGTCTTGCCCTTGGCGATCTCCCGACGCGTGGCCTCCTCGCGATCGGCCTGCTCCCGGGCGAGCTTCAAGACCGACTCGAGGTCGGCGTGCGGGATGACGGTCACCCCGATCTCGTCCCCCACGATCATGTCGCCGGGAGAGACCACGACGCCCCCGCAGACGATGGGCACGTTCAGGAGGACATTGTCCTTGCGACCGGAGAACATGGTGTGGGTGCCGCGCGGCGTGATGGCGCGGGAAAAGAGCAGGAATTCGAGGCCCCGCAGCTCGTCGGTATCCCGGCCGGCCCCGTCGATGATCGCCCCCACGACGCCCCGCTTCTTGCAGAGGGCCCCCATCAGCCCGCCCCAGACGGAGGTCTCGGTCTCGCCGCCCGCGTCCACCACGATGACGTCGCCGGGCCGGGCGACATCCAAGGCGATCAGGGGATCCTGCAGGTCCCCCGGCGAGAGCTTGACCGTCAGGGCCGATCCGACGATCTTCCCGCGGAAGATGGGCTTGATCCCACTGTGCATGACGCCCCGCCGCCCCTGCACGTCGGCGAAGACGCAGGAAGCGCTGTAGCACTGCGCCACCGCCCGGTACTGTTCAATCACGGTCGTGGGCGGACGCCTCGCCTCGTTCTCCGCTGGTGCCATACGATTTCCTCCCGTTCCACGATCGATGCAAGATACCGACGACCGCTATGAAGCCTCGAGGTGGTGCGCCGACGCTCCGGCCGAAGCCGATATGACGCTAACGCATTGACGGCGAGAAGGCAACCGCATTCCCGGCGACGTCTTCCGCTTGACAAGCCTCCCTCCGCTGGCTAGCCTTCCGCAGCCCATACGGCACAGACACCGCGCCCTTCGGCGGAGAGACGAGGAGAACGGCATGGATCGGGAATTCTACCTGGGTCTCGCGCGCTCCGGACTGCGGATGCCCATCGGCTCGGATCTCGTCCTCCACGAGAAGGCGAACCCCGAGGCCATCGTGAAGGACGGGGAGGCCCTGGGGAAGGTGGTGGAGGAGGCGGCGCGCCGCTACCGCACCCCGCTGGCCTTCTGCCACATGGATCTGTCATTGGAGAAGAGCATTCTCCTGGAGATCCTAGGGGTGCCGGCGGAGCAGATCCCCCTCTATCACTTCACGGAGGCGCCGGGACCGGAGGCGTTCGCGCGGCTGGAGCAGGGCCTCCGCGGTCAGCGCAACCCGTACCTTACGGCCCAGATCGAGTCGGTGGGGTACATCGCCCGCCACACCGATCTGGTCCCCGTGGGGATGACCATCGGGCCCTTCTCGCTCATGACCAAGCTGATCGGTGACCCCATCACGCCCATCTACCTGGCTGGCTCCGGCCTCACGGCGGACGAGGATCCCGACGTGAAGCTGGTCGAGGCGGCACTCGCGTTGTCCCTCCGGGTGGTCCTCTGGTCGGTGTCGGCCCAGATCGCGGCGGGGGCCAGGGCGATCTTCATGGCAGAGCCCGCGGCCAATCTGGTCTACGTCTCGCCGAATCAGATCGCGGCCGGATCGGACGTCTTCGAGCGATACGCCATCGGGTCAGACCGGCAGGTGAAAGCCCTTCTCGATCGGCACGGGGTGGATCTGGTGTTCCACTGCTGCGGCGAGTTGGACGCGTACATGGTCCGGCAGTTCACCACGCTGGAGCCCGTCATCCTCAGCCTGGGCAGCTCCCGCAAGCTGTGGGAGGACGCCCGGATCGTCCCCAAGCACATCGTGCTCTTCGGGAACCTGCCGTCCAAGCACTTTTACTCGGACGCCGTGATCACCCGCGAGCAGGTTGAGGCGCAGGCGTGCGAGCTGCTGCATCGGATGGCCGAGGCCAAACACCCCTTTATCCTGGGGAGTGAATGCGATATCCTCAACGTCCCGGGCAGCACGGCGATTATCAAGCGCAAGGTGGACACCTTTGTCCGCTGCCGCTGCGAGGGCCCGCGACCGGCACGGAATGACCAATGGGGCAATGACCAATGACCAATGGCAAATGACCAATGACCAATGGCAAATGACCAATGACCAATGGCGCTGGCGAATGACCAATGGGGCAATGACCGGCAGGGTAGGGCAGGCTCACGGGATCCTTTCCTCAGTGGACATTGGGAATTGGTCATTGGTCATTCCGGTTGAGGCGTGATGCGCATCGGGCCGTACGCGCTGGCAAACAACGTCGTTCTCGCGCCCATGGCCGGGGTCACCGACCGCCCCTTCCGCCGGCTTTGCCGCGCTCTGGGGGCGGCCATGGCGGTCTCCGAGATGGTGACCAGCAACTCCCTGCTCTATGGCTCGCCCAAGACCAAGCGGCGTGCCAACCATGAGGGGGAGCCGCCGCCCGTCTCGGTGCAGATCGGCGGAGCCGACCCGCGCCTCCTGGCGGAGGCGGCCCGCTGCAACGCGGCCGAGGGGGCCCAGATCATCGACATCAACATGGGCTGCCCCGCCAAGAAGGTCTGCCACGTGATGGCGGGCTCGGCGCTGCTGCGGGACGAGGCCCTGGTGGGCCGAATCCTGGCGGCGGTGGTGGCGGCGGTGGATGTGCCCGTCACCCTGAAGATCCGCACCGGCTGGGACCGGGCGCACAAGAACGCGCTCCAAATCGCCCACATCGCCGAGGCGGCCGGCATCCAGGCGCTGGCTGTCCACGGCCGGACCCGCGCCTGCATGTTCAGTGGAAAGGCGGAGTACGACACCATCGCCGCCGTCAAAGCCGAGGTGGGCATTCCGGTGATCGCCAACGGGGATATCACGACGCCGGAGAAGGCCCGCGCAGTCCTCG
>JBGPQZ010000085.1:0-10797 GCA_041489335.1 Methylomirabilia bacterium | reverse complement strand
GGGAGACCTGGTAGGCCGACTCTGATTGATCCGCAGATTACGCAGATTCACGCAGATTCTTTTTCGCTCTCGGCTCCCGGCTTTGATCCCTTCTGCGTAATCTGTGCAATCTGCGGATCGCTCCCCTCCCCCATGCCACACGAGACGATTCTCACCTTCGACCTGGGAACGACGGGCTGCAAGGTCTGCCTGTGGGACGTGCGGGGGGCGCCCCTCGCGTCCGCCGACCGAGGTTATCCCATCCACCACCCTCAGCCCGACTGGGCGGAGCAGGACCCGGAGGACTGGTGGGACGCCGCCGTCACGGCCGGCCGGGAGTGCCTGGCAGGTCAGGACCCGAGGCGTATCGCCGCCATCGGCCTCTCCTCCCAGCGCGAGGGAGTGGTCCCCCTGGGCCGCGACGGAAAGCCCCTCTCCCGCTGCATCATCTGGATGGATCGCCGCTGCCGGCCGCAGTCGGCCCGCCTGGCGGAGGAGTTCGGCGAGTCCTTCCTGCATCACTTTACCGGCGTGGCGCCCGACCCCAACTACACGGCGTGCAAGCTCCTCTGGCTTCGCGAGCATCAGCCCGAGATCCTCGCCCGCGCGGCCACGTTCCTCCAGCCGCGGGATTTTCTCTACTACCGCCTGACCGGGCAGCCGGCCACCGACTACACCCTCGCCTCCCGCACCATGATGATCGACCTCCGGCGGCAGACCTGGTGGCCGGCCATGTTCGAGCGGGTCGGGGTGCGTCTCGATCAGTTCCCGCCCGTCTACCGCTCCATCGAGGCGCCGCATCGCGTCGCCGCCGAGGCGGCCTCCGCGCTCGGAATTCGGACGGGGATTCCCGTGGCCCTGGGCGGGGGTGACCGCTCCTGCGAGGGCGTGGGGGCCGGCCTCTCGGGAGACCGCGCCTCGGACTCCACCGGCACGGCGACCCAGGTCTCGATGGCCGCGGATCGGCTGCCGGAAAACCTCGGGCGCGTCCCTTGTGGGATCCATGCGATCCCCGGCCGCTACCTCTTCGAGCTCGGCGCCAGCACCACGGCCTCTGCCATGCGCTGGCTCCGGGAGCTTTTCGGATTGCCTCCGGAAGAGCTGGAGAGACTGGAGCACGAAGCCGCGCAGAGCCCGCCGGGCGCGCGCAACCTCCTCATGCTCCCGTTCCTCATGGGGGCCCGCTCGACGCGCTGGAATCCCGACGCGCGGGGATTGCTTCTCGGCTTGAGCCTGGGGCACACGCGTGGCGACATCGCCCGCGCTCTCATGGAGGGGACCGGCTACGAGGTCGGCACCTGCCTGGACGGCCTGCGGGACATCGGGATCGCCTTCGGCGAGTTGGTGGTCATCGGCGGCGGGGCCCGCTCGGACCTCTGGGCCCAGATCAAGGCGGACATTCTCGGCGCCCCGGTCCATCGCCCCCGCTACACCGAGGCCGCCTCGCTCGGCGCCGCGATCCTCGCGGGTGCGGCCGTTGGGCTGATCGCCGACCCCGAGACCACCGCACGCGCCTGGAATCCGCCCGTCGAGACGTTCACGCCAAACGCCGAGGCCGCCCGTATCTACCGGGATCGCCGCCGGCTCTTCGACGACGTCTACACCGCGCTCTTGCCGCTCTACCCCCGCTTGCACCTCTCCTGACCGCACCGTGCCATCCCCAGGATCCGGCCTTCGGACCTGGCCCTCCCGTCGCGAAGATCTGCCGGCGCCCTACCGCTCTCGGGTGAACGCATCCAGGGATACTGCGACTTGCGGGAAGGCCTTGAGGAGTTGCGCGTCGGAGGTGACGAGAGGTACATCGAGTTGCTGCGCCAGCGCCACGAACTCGCAGTCATTACGGAATTCGCTGCGCCACAGGAGAGGAGCGGCCCACGTCGGATCCTTGTGGAAGACCATGCGCGCCTCGCCGGTTTTCTCTCCCCCCAGGAGCAGGTAGGCCACCACGTTCGTGTCAACGACGATCATGGTCGCCCTGCGGTCTTCATAGCCTTCAGCCGCCGCTCGGTCAGCGGGGGCAGGGCCAGCCGCTTGCGTCGCGCATCTGCCCGTGCAAGGAATGCCTCCGGGTCAATCCGTGGACTCAGCAGCGCCTGCTCCAGTCGGACGATGACCTCGCTGTTGAGGCTGCGCCGGTGGCTGGTCGCGCTCTCTTTCAGTCGCTTGTGCAGCTCGTCCGGAATGTTCTTGAGGGTAATCGTCGGCATATTCGCACCTCACATTTGGTTCCACAATGGAACCAACTCCGAGGTCGCTTTCTTGAGGGGCCTCCCCCTCTGGGGACCCTCATGATGCGTGAGAATTTCGATCCAGAGCCGCTGACCCAATTCTTCACTACCCAGGCCAGGCAATGGATCGCGCGTTCCACGGGAGAAGAGTCCTCAGCGCCGAGCTAGCGGTCGACGGCCCTTCCGCCGTGGCAGAGGCTGCCGCCACCTCCCCCGCCCATACCCTGATCCACCTCTGCGCCAGCCCACAATCCATCCGTCCCCCTGCCCCCACCCCTTCGCCTCATCACCCAGGCGCAACAACTTAACTATCTTAAGGGCGTCCCCCATTACAGATCCCGCTTCAGCCCCGCGAGATTGATCCGCATCTCCCCTCCTATGCGGCACCGGGGATCCCGACCGACAGGATCGGGTCCCCCTTGTTGATGGCAGGAGAGGTGACCAGGAACAGGACAACTCCCGCGGCAGGTGATTCCACCGTTGCGATGGGATCGCCGAACCAGTCGCGGAACTCTCCCACCACCTGACCCTTCTCAACCTGCTGCCCGATCGAAACAGTCGGGTAAAAGATCCCTCCATGCGCCGACGCCAGCCAGGCCGATTGGGGAAAATGCACCGGCGGCTCCACGACCTCCGGGGTTCCTTCCAGGACCCCGAGATGCCTCAGGACATTGGTGACACCTCGCACGTGGATCTGGACCGACGGCTCGTCGAGGATCCCCTGCCCTCCGGACTCGGTGAGGATGGCGGGCTTCCCCATGGCCGCAGCGGCCTGATACGAGCCCCCCTTGATGGCCAGGCTCTGGACGATGTACTTGATCCCGTAGGCCTCCGCCATCTTCCGCGAGGCCTCGTCCACGGCCGCATTTCCCGACTGGTAGTAGATCGAGAACGGGACCAGGGCCTCCACGAGATCGCCGCCGTGCAGATCGATGAAAGCGTCGGACTGCATCACCGCCTCGCGGAACAGGGCGGCGGCCATGACCTCGGTAATCGTCCCGGCGGGGTTGCCCGGGAAGACCCGGTTGATGTTCACTCCGTCCATGGGATTGATGTAGATGGCGCGCCGCTGGAACGCCGGCACGCTGACGATGGGGACGATGATCACGGCGCCGCGCGCCGCTTGTGGTGTGAGGCTTCGGGACAGGCGGATGGCAGCCTCGATCCCCGGATACTCGGCGCCGTGCACGCCCCCGAAGACACAGACGGTCGGGCCGGGCCGGCTTCCATTGATGACGACCACCGGCATCTCGACGCTCGCCGCGGTCCCTACCGCCACCCGGATCCGCCCGCGCGCAACCTGCCCCGGAGCCGCCGTTACTTCACCGACCCTGATCTCGCGCTCGCTCATGTGCCCTCCTCGCACCGCCAACAGGGTGCCGTCTCATTCCTTCAGCCGGGGATCCAGGGCATCGCGAAGCCCGTCCCCCAGCAGGTTGAAGCCCAGCGCCGTCAGCAGGATCGCCAGGCCAGGGAAGGTTGTGATCCAGGGGGCATTTCGCATGTACTCCCGGCCGGACGAAAGCATGGCCCCCCACTCGGGCGTCGGGGGCTGGGCCCCGAGCCCCAGGAATGACAGGCCGGCCGCATTCACGATGGCCCAGCCCACGCTGAGGGTGGTCTGCACAATGATGGGGGCCAGGCAGTTCGGCAACACGTGCCGGATCATGATGCGCGCGTTACTGCCGCCGATGGCGCGCGCCGCCTCCACGAACAGGCGCTCGCGCACCGACAGCGTGACGGAGCGGACGATCCGAGAGTACTGCGGCACGTAGACCAGGCCCACGGCGATCATCACGTTGGTGAGGCCGAACCCCAGCAGCGTCACCACGATCAGGGCCAACAACAGGTAGGGAAACGCCAGGAGCACATCCATCGTCCGCATGATGGCCGTGTCGATGATGCCCCCGAAGTATCCCGCCACCAGGCCCAGCGGGACGCCCAGCACCACGGCGATCCCGACCGCCAGCGCGCCGATGCCAAGTGCAATTCGCGCCCCGAAGATGATGCGACTCAGGATGCCCCGCCCGAACTCGTCGGTGCCGAGCGGGAACTGCCAGGACGGCGACTGGAGCTGCCGGGGAAAACTCTGATCCAGCGGGTCGTGCGGAGCCAGGACCGGAGCCAAGACGACGACCGTGAGAAGGCCGGCGATCAGGAGACCTCCCAGCATTGCCGCCCCACTGCGAGCGAACCGACGGATCGGTTGGGCGTCCAGGACGGCCATGGGCCTCACTCTGCGCGGATCCGGGGATCCAGGACGAGGTACAGGAGATCCACCAACAGGTTGATGGCGACGAACAAGGTGGCCGCCACCACGGCGACCCCCTGGATCACCGGGTAGTCCCGGGAGAAGATCGACACGACGGCCAGCCGGCCGAGGCCCGGCAGGGCGAAGATCGTCTCCGTGAGGACCGCGCCGGAAAGGAGCCCTCCGAACTGCAGGCCCACCACCGTGACCACCGGCAGCAACGCATTTCGCAAGGCGTGCTTGAACGTCACCGTGCACTCGCCCAGCCCCTTGGACCGGGCCGTGGTCACATATTCCTTGCGCACCTCTTCCAGCATCGCCGACCGGCTCATGCGAGCGATGATCGCCACCGGGATGCTGGCAAGGGTGATCGTCGGCAGGACGTAATGGCCGAGGGCGCTCCGGAAGGCCGCGCCGTTCCCCGTGAAGAGGCTGTCCAGGAGATAGAGGCCCGTGATCCGTTGCAGCCGGATTCCCTCGTCCAGCAGGCCAGAGACCGGGAACCAGCCGATGAAGACCGCCCCCACCATCATGAGCAGGAGGCCGGTCCAAAAGACCGGCATCGAGATGCCGACCAGGACCCCCACCATGGTGAGGTTGTCGAACCAGGAGTACCGCCGGGTGGCGGCAATCACCCCGGCCGTCACCCCCACCGCCGCGGCCAGCGCGATGCTGAGGAGCGACAACTCAACCGTGACCGGCAGGGCGTGGCCGATCTCGCTCACGACCTGTTCCTGGGTGCGGAGGGAGCGGCCGAAATCCCCCACCGCCGCGCGCCGGAGGAACCGGAGGAACTGGACCGGCCAGGGCGAGTCCAGCCCGAGCCGCGCGCGGATCTGAGCGATCTCCGCAGTCGTCGCCCGCTCCCCCATCATGACCTCGACGGGGTCGCCGGGGATCAGGCGCATCGCCACGAAGACGATCAGGACCGCCGCGACCAGGACGGGCCCCGTGAGCAGTAACCGACGCAGGATGAGGGCAACGATCGCACGACCTCGCTTACTGCGTCACCCACACTTGGTTCATGTGGAAGAACATCTGGGTCGGGTTCAGGACGTACCCCTGAACCCGCGCGCTGGTGGCGCGGATCAGCTTCGTATGGTTGATGAAGATCCAAGGCGCCTCGTCCATGATGGTGCGCTGGGCCTTCCGGTACAGCTGGATCCGCTGCTCCCGATCAAACGTCTCCTGCGCCTCCTGGAGGAGCTTGTCCACCTCGACGTTCTTGTAGCGGGAGTTGTTGCCCGACCCCCAGGTGGTGGAACTGTACAGGCTGTACAGGAAGTTGTCCGGGTCGCCGTTGTCCGCCGACCAGCCCGCCGGACCGATCAGGTAATCGCCCGAGCGGATGGTCTTGAGAAAGGTTCCCCACTCGAGCTGCTTGATGCTGACCTCCACCCCCACGCGCCGCAGGTAGTCCTGCACGGCGACCGCCAGCCGGGCGCCGCCCACCGGATTGTAGCCGCGCGGATTGGGGAAGGCGATCATCTCAACCTTGAAGCCGTTGGGGTGGCCAGCCTCGGCCAAGAGCTTCCTGGCCTTGGCCGGATCGTAGGGGTACCCGCTCAGACCCTTGTCGAAGGACCAAGTCACCGGAGGGACAGGATTGGTGGACAGGACGGCCACCCCCTTGTACAGGAAATCGTTGATCTCCTGCCGGTTCACGGCGTAGTTCATGGCCTGCCGGACCCTCACGTCGTCGAAGGGAGCCTTCTGGTTGTTCATGGAGATGCCGTTGATGGTGGCCCCCGCCTGCTCCAGGAGGACGAGCTTGCTGCTGGCCTTGATCCGCTGGATGTCGTCCGGATTGACCCCGTCCACGATGTCCACGCTGCCCTGCTCCAGGTTCAGGAGGCGGACCGAGTTTTCGGGGATGATCCGGTACACGATGCGATCGAGGTACGGCTTGCCGCCCCAGTAGTCTGGGTTGGCCTCTACCGTGATGTGGTCGTTCCGCACCCATTCGACGAACTTGAACGGGCCGGTCCCGATCGGGTGCTTGGCGATCTCCACCGGTCCCCACTGCTTCACGGCGGCCGGGCTCACCAGACCCGAGAACGCGGTCGCAAGCCCATCCAGGAACGGGGCGAACTTCCGCTTGAGGGTGACGCGGACCGCGTACTGGTCCACCTTCTGATAATCGGTCACCTCGCCATAGAACTCCGGCACGAAGCTGCCGGCGGTCACGCCCGCCCGGTAGAAGTAGGGGCTCTTGTCGTTCAAGATCCGATCGAAGTCGAACATCACTGCATCGGCGTCGAAGGGGGTGCCATCGTGAAACTTCACCCCCTTCCGCAGGCGGAAGGTGATGGTCTTGCCGTCTGCCGACACGGTCCAGCTCTCGGCGAGGCCGGGCTCGACCTCGGTCGTCCCGCGCTTGTACTGGGTCAGCCCATCCAGGACGGCGGACATCACGAACCCCGACTCGTTGTTCATCACGGTGCGGGAATCCAGGCCGGTGGCGTCGGCACCGATGCCGACGACCAGCGTTCCGCCCGAGCGGGGCGTCCCTGCCCACGCCGGGAGGGTCAAGAGGATCATCCCCAGCACCAGTGCCATCGCGCGCGCATAATGTCGCATGACTCTCTCCTCTCTGCCGCGTTCCTTCCCGCAGGGCACTTGGCGAAGGTTGCCGCAACTTGCTGCTATGGTCGTCCAGTGAGGCTCAGGTGCTTTCTCGTGGCGGGTAGATGAAATCCTATTCCGCACCCGGGAGCACTGTCAAGCTCCTTCTCTCCAATTCGGCCACATGGACCTAAAGGCACGGGACCCAGGGGGGATGTCGCCCGACAAGAGGCGGCGATCAGGTGGCCGAGAACAGCGCCACGCCACGATGGTATTGCCTCGTACGACACCCCGATAGACCTTCATGCCTCAATCGCCGACGGCGTAGTCCACGGCGGCCAGGGCGTGCAGCCGGGTGGTGTCGAACAAGGGGACCGGGCTGTCCTCTTCTTTCACCAGTAGACCGATCTCCGTGCAGCCCAGGATGATGCCCTCGGCCCCCCGCTGAACCATCGTCTGGATGATTCGCCGGAACTCCGCCTTTGAGGCGGACTTGATTTCCCCGACGACCAGCTCTTCATAGATTACGCGATGGACGACGGCCCGGTCGGTCGCATCCGGAACCAGGACGACGAGATGGTGCCGCGCCATGAGCCTGCCCTTGTAGAAACCCTCTTCCATGGTAAATCGGGTGCCCAGGAGACCTATTCTCTTCAGTCCGTTGGCGCGGATTCTCTCCGCCGTGGCATCGGCAATGTGGAGGATCGGGATGGCAATCGTCTCCTGCACGGCATCCGCCAGCTTGTGCATGGTATTGGTACAGATGACCACGAAGTCTGCCCCACCCTTTTCCAGGCGCCGGGCTGCGTCAATCATGACCGAGGCAGCCTCATCCCACCGCCCCTGACGCTGCAGGGCTTCGATCTCGGCGAAGTCCACCGAATACATGAGGCTCTTGGCGGAGTGGAGGCCGCCGAGCCGGTCCCGGACCGCCTCGTTGATGATGCGGTAGTACTCGATGGAGGACTCCCAGCTCATTCCGCCGATGAGCCCGATCGTCTTCATGTGTGTCCCCCCTGACCTCGGAAGCACGAAACCCCCTCGGGAGACTCCCGCGGGGGCTTCGCCGAGAGATTCCTGATCCACAGATTACGCAGATTCATTCGGAACGGACCCTATCTGTGAAATCTGCGTGAATCTGCGTAATCTGCGGATGCCTCTGCTCCCGCGCTGCGCTTACACGAAGACCCGCTTGACGTGCTTCTCCAGCAGGTTCTCGGTCACCAGCCGCCCAATCACGTCCGCGTGCGCCTCGAGCGCCTGGTAGTAGGCGGGGCCCATCTCCGCCGCCACCTTGAATCCCACGTGGACCAGTTGGCGGAAGTGGACGTTGTAGGCCGGATTCTGCTGGTCGTGCCGGAGCGCGCCGGCGAACTCGGCGCCGGACCAGCCCCGGACCGTCGCCGGGCTCGGCAGCTTGGCGCGGTCGATGTCGATCACCGCCGCGTACGGCTTGCACAGCTCATCCGCGCGGCCGAACGCCTTCCCGTAGATCTCCTGCGCCATCCTGAGCGCGTCCCCGCCCGCCAGCGCCAGCCCGGCCACCTCTTCCAGCCAAGTCGTCCCGGCCGTCTTCAGGTGCAGCCCGGCGCCGTGCTTCTTGATCGCCCGGGCCATCGGGCCGTAGATCGAGAACTTGTCACTGCCGGAATGCACGCTGAGCTTGAGGTTGGCGGGCAGGCCGAACTCCCGGATCGCGAACGCGATGACCATGAGGTCCTCGTTGAATTCCTTCTCGAACTGGACGACATCCCCGACATAGTCCACCCCCTTGTTGAACCGGCCGGTGAACTTGGGGGCGATCGTCTGCGCCGGGATCTTCTGGTCCGCGACGGCGGCCAGGATGAAGAACAGCTCGATCGGCGTCTGCGGCTTGTCCGTCTCGTCGATGGAGACCTCGGTGATGAAGTTGTCGCGGCCCTTGGCGGCCTCGATCTGGCGGTAGATGGCACCCGCCTCCTTCACCGCCAGCAGATACTTCTTCGCGATGTCGGAGATGTCCTGCCTGGAAATGTTCAGGGTCCGGTCTATGCCGGGAATCCTGAGCGCCGTTGCATAGCGGCCGTGGCGCGCCACGAAGTCCTGGATCTCCGCCTCCGGGGCCGGCTGGCCGGTGAAGTCCGCCACGTCCAAGGTGAAGAAATCGCTGCCGGCGATGAAGTTGTCCACGGTCTTGAGGCCGATGTGGTCGGCATCCACGTGGTACGACCCGGTCCAGCCCAGCGCCTTCACCGCCGCGTCGGCCTCGACTCGCACGCTGTCGGGATGCGTGTGGACGATCAGGTGCTCGCGATTCGACTTGTTCCACACCGGAACGATGTCCATGCCCAGCTTCTTGGCCTCCACGATCGCCCGGAGCTGTGCGACCCCCTCGCGCGCAAACCGGTCCCCGATCCCCATGCTGTACTTCGCCAGCTTCATCGGCCTTCTCCCTTCGCGGTTGGTTGATACAACTTCAGGCCGCCCATGCCGCCGCCGCGTGCCCGCAATCTCACACCATCGAAAGAGCCCGCAGTCCGCTTGAGAGCATGCCGCGTGGCAGCCGCGCGTGTCAAGCCGGAAAACGCAGGCGCGGCCGAAGCATCGCAGGTCTTGACCCGGACGGGGCGACTTGGGTAGGATGTGCCGCGATGGATGTCCGACGAACGCCGCAGGCGCGGATATCGCCGGCCCGACTGCGGAAGGAGACGACCATGACGGATACCCTCGCGGACCGCATGTTTCGATGCCCCCTGACGCGGCGCGACGTCCTGTGGCTGCTGAGCGCCTCCACCGCCTCGCTGGCCGTGCCGACCGCGCTCGGCGGCTGCGCCACCGACCCGGTCACGCGCCAGACCACGCTGGTCGGCCTCAGCGAAGAGGAAGAGGTCGCCATCGACCGCCGGGAGGGACCGCACCAGTTCTCGGCGGATTGGGGCGCCGTGCAGGACCCGCGGCTCAATGCCTACCTGACCCAGGTCGGCGGCGGGATGGCGACCCGCTCCCACCGCCCCCGCATGCCGTACTCCTTCCGAGCCGTGAACGCCAACTACGTGAACGCCTATACCTTCCCGGGAGGCTCGGTGGCGGCCACCCGAGGCATCCTGCTGGAGCTGCGCGACGAATCGGAGCTGGCCGGCCTCCTCGGCCACGAGATCGGCCACGTCAACGCGCGCCACGCGGCCGAGCAGGCCGGACGCGGGCTCCTCGCGAATCTGCTGATCGCCGGGGCGACCATCGCCACCGCGGCCGCCGGCTATTCCGACGTCGCGGGCCTCGTCCAATTGGGCGGCACGATCGGGAGCAGCACCCTCTTGGCGAAGTACAGCCGTGACGACGAACGGGAGGCCGACGCGCTCGGCATGGAGTACATGACCCGGGCGCAATACAGCCCGGCGGGCATGGTAGGCCTCATGGACATGCTGCAGCGCCAGTCCAAGGAGAAGCCGAACCTGCTCGCCACCATGTTCGCCACCCACCCGATGAGCGACGAGCGCTACGGCACCGCCCGCAGCCAGGCGGAGGGGCAGTACAGACTGGCGCGCGCCTTCCCCGTCTACCGGGAGCGGTACATGGATCTGACCGCCCCGCTCCGCCGCCTGCAGCCCGCCATCGCCCTGGAGCAGAAGGCAGAGGAGGCGATGGCTCGCAAGGACCTGGCGCGGGCCGAGGGGCACCTGGCGACCGCCCTCCGCATGGCCCCCGACGACTACCCCGGCAACCTTCTGATGGCCAAGTGCCTCATGGCCCAGAAGCGCCAGGCCCAGGCCGTGCCCTATCTCGAGCGGGCCAAGG
>JBGPQZ010000084.1:0-10827 GCA_041489335.1 Methylomirabilia bacterium | reverse complement strand
AGGCCCATCGCACCAACCGCTCGGCCCGCGCTGCGGTCACCGCCGCCCGATCCTTCGTCACAGCCTGAAAGAGCTGGAGGTGATTGAGGCTGGGTTGGGGGTTCAAGCGCAGGCTTGCCCGACGAGGCCGCGGCGTGAACAGAATGAGCGGCAGCCGATCCAGGAAGGCCTGGGCGACCCCACCAACCACGCTCGCTCCCGCGGCACCGGGGGGCACCAGGCACACGCCCGGGAGGCCAGACAGGTCGCCTTCGGTGGCCGCCATGAAGGCCGCGGCCGCCGCGCGGTGGCTCGCCACGAAGCTCAACCCCTGCCGCCGCGCCGCCTCGATCAGGTCCAGACCGCTCCCGTCCCCGGGGACGCCGTACAGGCGACGCACCCCGGCCTCAGCCAGGAAACCCGCGAGGATCTCTGCCGATGTCGCCATGCTGTCTCCGGCTGCGGTTGGCGATCTGGCCAGACCCCCAGGCCCGGCCAGCGGGGAGTCGGCGGCTCAGGCGGCCTTCGCGCAAATCTCGCCGAAGAGGCGGGCCTGCACGAGCATCAGATAGAACCAAAGGAACGGCCAGACCAGCGCGCCCAGATACGGAATCGCGGCGATGAGGCCGGCCAGGATATACAGGCCAACGCTCAAGAGGTAGGTGGCCACATACTCGGCCAGGATCGCGTTGATCCCGTCCCAGAGCATCCCCGGATGAAAGGCTGCCTCCAGTCGCCGTCGCTGGAGGTGGCCGGCCAGGGCCATCGGTAGGAAGAACAGGCTGAAGACCCCCGCCAATACCCCCAAGACCATGAGGACCATCCCGAGAAACAGGATGATCCCCCCCTTGACGAGAAGGCCTAGGCCGAACAGGAGGAGCAAGAGCGGGATCATGCCGTACCCCAGGGCGATTCCGAACCCCACCAGCCCGGTCCACAAGAGGCGAGGCCAGTTCTCCCACTCGGGCAATGCGCCGATCTCCCAGCGGAGAGTCCCGGCGTACACCTGGAGGACGTAGCCCAGGGCGGGGAAGTTCACGATCACCACCAGGGGTGCCACCCCAAAGGCCGCCTCTTCGGTCAAGAGGTAGGCCAAGCCGACGAAGAGCAGTTCCAGTAAGAGTCCCGTGGCCCCCCCTAAGAGGAGCTTGCGCTGCCACTCCGCCCCTTCCACGGGAAAGCCGAGCGACGCCCGGATGCGCACCCGCATGCTCAGCGTCCCCCCATGATTTGTTCCACGATTCGGGTCAGATCCTCGTCGGAATAGAACGCGATCTCCAGCGCTCCGCCCTTTCCGTCCCGCCGGATCCGAACTTTCGTGCCGAGGACTCCGCGCAGTTGGTCTTCCAGGGCGCCCACATTCGGATCTGTCTCCGGGACGCGGCCCGCACGGGGCGGGGGCGCGGCCCGCAGGCGTCGCACCAGGGCCTCTGTCGCCCGCACGGTCAGACCGCGCCTGACCACGAGATCCCGGGCCTTGAGTTGGTCTGCGGGCTTTTCCAGTCCCAGAAGCGCGCGGGCGTGCCCCTCGCTGAGACTGCCGGCGGCCACATCCTGCTGGATGCGCTGGGGCAGCCGCAGCAGGCGGACGGCGTTGGCCACCGAGGATCGGTCTCGACCCAGGCGCTTCGCGACATCATCCTGGGTCAGGCCGAACTCCTCGATCAGTCGCTGGTACGACTCGGCGGCCTCAAGGGGATTCAGGTCTTCGCGCTGGAGGTTCTCCACCAGCGCCATCTCGAGCGCCTGGGCGTCGCTGGCCTCCCTGACGACCGCCGGGATCCGGCTGAGGCCCGCCAGTTGGGCCGCCCGGATGCGTCGTTGCCCGGCGATGACTTGATATCCCGACGCGGCGCGCCGGACCACCACCGGCGTGAGCACCCCGTGCTCGCGGATGGTCGCGGCCAATTCTTCGAGCCCCTCGCGGGCAATTTGTTTCCTGGGCTGGAGGGGGTTCATCTCCAGTTCGGCCAAGGGGATCTGCTGGATTCCCGGATCACCCCGTTCGGCCCAGGGAATAATCGCCCCCAACCCCCTACCGAGTCCGCGCTTTTGCACCATCAATCACCTCTCGGGCCAATTGGAGATACGCTTCCGCACCGGCACATCGGATGTCGTAGAGGATCACGGGCTTCCCGTGGCTGGGGGCCTCGCTTAGCCGAACGTTTCGCGGGATCACCGTGCGGAAGACCCGTTCGCCGAAGTGCTCGCGGACCTCGCGGGCCACCTGGCTGGCCAGATTCACACGGCCATCGAACATGGTGAGGAGGATTCCCTCGATCTCCAGGCGGGGATTGAGCGTTCGCTGGCAGAGCCGCACCGTCTCGAGGATCTGGCCGAGCCCCTCCAGCGCATAATACTCACACTGCAGCGGGATCAAGACCGAGTCGGCGGCCACCAGCGCGTTCAACGTGAGGAACCCCAGGGAGGGGGGGCAGTCGATCAGGGTGTGCTCATATCGGTCGAGGATGGGCTCGAGCGCCCGTTTGAGGCGATACTCGCGCCCCTCCAGGTCCACCAACTCGACCTCGGCCCCCACCAGGTCCCGCTTGGCCGGGATCATCTGGAGCGCGGCGAGCGCCGTCGGCAAGAGCGCCTCGCTGGCCCGGACCTCGCCCAGGAGGACATGGTAGGTGTGCCACTTGAAGGCTTGCGAATCCAGACCCATGCCCGTCGTGGCGTTGGCCTGGGGGTCCGCATCCACCAGCGCCGTGGCGCGCTCGGCGGCGGCCAGGCAGGCCGCGAGATTGATGGCGGTCGTGGTTTTCCCCACTCCGCCCTTCTGGTTTGCCACCGCGATGGTCTTCCCCACGTCCAGCCTCCGGACCGGGGAGCACCATAGCACACCCCCGGTGTGGCGGCCAAGGGGGAATGTTTCACGTGGAACATTCGGGACCGGTCGCAACCGAGACACGCCGCAGGGCGACCAGGAGGCGCCCCGGCTTGCCGAGCGTCGGCGGTGTTGGCGCCTCGCTCGCCTCCATCAGGCCGATCGCAGCCAGCCCACGCCGCATATCGTCCCGCATCACCTCGCGCCCCCACTGGGCCAGGAACACCCCCTGCGCGGCCAGGAACGGAAGGGCCAGCCTGGCCTGCTCGAGTGGGGGCGCCACGGCACGAGCCAGCACCACGTCGTAGGCGCCGCGCTCGGCCGGCGCCACCGCGAAGACCTCCGCCCTCCCCTGCCAGACCCGGACGTGCCCAAGGGCCAGGGTTCGCGCGATGTGCCGTAGGAAGGTAGACTTCTTGCGGCTGGCTTCCACCAGGGTGAAGGCGAGGTCGCCCCGGATCAGGGCGAGGGGTAGTGCCGGAAAGCCGGCACCCGACCCGATGTCCAGGACGCGGCGGGCTGCCGCAGGGATCAGCGGTGCGCAGGCAAAGGCATCGAGGAAGCCGTCGCGGACGATTTCCTCAGGGGTCCGGAGGCTGGTGAGGTTCATCCGCCCGGACCACCGAAGAATCTCTTCCAGATACACGCGGAGTGCCGCAACCTCACGCGGCGCGAGGTGAATCCCCAGCGCGCGAGCCCCCTCGACCAAGCGGTAGTCCGGCCCGCAGGGCAGCGATCCGGCAAGCGGCATCGAGACGTGATGGCGGGGGCGGGTCGCTCAGGCGGCCTGGCCCTCTGGCGCTGGGGGGTGTGCGGTCCCCCCCCGGTTGATCAGCCACTGCTGGCCGATCTGCAGGATGTTATTGACCAGCCAGTAGAGAACGAGTCCGGACGGGAAGCTCCAGAACATGAAGGTAAAGATGATCGGCATCATCCAGAGCATCATCTGGGCTTGGCGCGGGTCGCCGGTCGTCGGCGCCATCTTCTGTTGCAGCCACATGCTGACACCCATGAGCAGGGCCAGCACATTCATGGAGAATGTGTAGTCCCCCCAGACGCCCAGGATGAAAAGCGAGTCGGCCTGCGTCAGATCGCGGATCCAGAGGAACCGCGCCTGCCACATCTCGACGGAGCTGGAGAGCGCATTGTACAGGGCGATGAAGATGGGGATCTGGACCAGCATGGGTAGACAGCCCCCCATGGGGTTGACGCCGTGCTTTCGGTACAGGGTCATCGTCTCTTCTTGCTTCTTCTTGGGGTTGTTCTTGTAGCGTTCCTGGATAGCCTGGACCTTCGGCTGCATGGCCTGCATGGCCTGCATGGACTTCAGGCTCTTGTGGGTGAGCGGGTGGAACGCGATCTTCTGGAGGATGGTGATGAGGATGATGGCGATGCCGTAATTGCCCGTGTAGTAGTAGAGGAACTTCAGCAGCCACAGGGCGGGGCGGGCCAGGAAATCAAACCACCCCAGATCCACGAGTTGCTCGAGGTTGCTCCCGACCCTCTTCAGGGTGTCGAGATCCCGTGGGCCGGCAAAGACATCCGCCTTCAGGATCAACTGGCCGCCGGGCTCGATCGCCTGTTTGCCGGTCGTCAGGCCGACGACCGGCTGATCTTCTGCAGTCTTCCCGATGAACCCCACCCACCCCTTGTCCTTTGGCAGCAGGGCTGCCGCGAAGTAGGCGTCTTGCAGCGCGGCCCACCCGAGAGCCCCCTCAAGATTCTTCTCCTTGTCCTTGCCGAGCTTGCTGAGGTCCTCCTGGACTCGTTTCCCATCCAGCCACACCGTCGGTGGTTGCAGGGTGGTACCTTTCTTGTTCTGATGGCTGTCGCGCAGGCCGGGGCCCCAGGCCAGTCGCGGTTGCACCTGGACCTCCCCTTCCGCAAGATTCCCGATGGTCATGGCAACGTCGACCCGGTAGCCGTCGGCGTGGAAGGTGAGTTGCTTCTGGAGTTCGATCCCCGCGCCGGTCACGTGCTTGAAGGTGACCGTCCCGCTGGCCTCGCCTCGCGTCAGATCAAGGCTGGTCTTGTCCGCCTGGAAGACGCCTTGCACCTGCTCGTCGTCCAGCCATGCCCCCAAGGGGCCGGGTGCGGCTATCGCATCCCGATTTGCCACAAGGTCCACGGGCGCTCCCGAGTCGAGGTGGTATGTCTTGAGTTGCCAGTGGGTCACCCGCGCGCCCGCCGTGGACAGCACCACCCGCATCAGCGGCGTCTCCACCGTCACCTCGCGCGGCGCCAGGCCCAACTGCGATGTTGGGGTGAAGCGCTTCGATTGCGCCGCCGGTTTCGTGCGAGGCGCTGCTGGCTGGACCGCCACCGCGGGGGTGGGTGCGGGAGTGGGCTTTTGCACCGCCTGGCTGGTGGCCTGGCTAGACGGCTCCTGTACCGGCACCTCATACCGAGACAGATACCACTGGTACCCGATCAGGATTAAGACTACCAGGACCGTCGCCACAACCGCATTTCGTTCCATTCCGTACTCCGAAGGGGCGGGTAAAATCTACGGAACTGGGTCCATCCCGCCAGGGTGATATGGATGGCAGCGCGCCAGACGCCGCAGTGTCAGCCAGACGCCGCGGGCAATACCGTATCGATCAATGGCTTCTATAGCATATGCGGAACAGCTTGGCGTGAATCGACACGCGGGCGGGAAGGCCGGCGCGACCCAGCGTTGGTACCCGCGAATCGCCGCCTGCGCGGCGCGCCGGCAGCAATCCGTGGTAACCATCAGTCCGCCCTCGCCGCCGGTCGGCGGCCAAGAGCCTCACTCGATCGCGCGAACAGACCTGACAACGCCCGACGGACGGAGCAACGCGGCTCGTGTGCGATGTTGCCTCGGGCTAACAGGAGTAGGTCCGCATCTGCATGCTTGGTGGCGAAGGCCGAGAAGACATCCCTTGCGAGCCGTCGAATCCTAGAGCGCACAATCGCGGGCCCGGCCGCCCGCCCGAGGGCTACAACCAGCCGGCCCGCTTCCCCCTCGGCGGGGGCGACAAACACGGTCCATGCGCCTCTGTGAACTCTTACCCCCCGACGGCGAATGCGCGCGACCGGCGAGCCTTCCCTCTTCCTCACCCTGACCTCACCGACTACACCGTGAGCCGGTGCCGCCCTTTCGCTCGGCGGCGCTTCAGGACCTTCTGCCCATCCGCGGTGCTCATGCGCTTCAAGAATCCATGACAGCCCTTGCGCTTGCTTCGATTCGGCTGATAGGTTCGCTTCATGCTGTCTCCTTTAGAAAAACCCGGAAAGCGCGGATTTTATTCTCACTGTATCTACTTGTCAAGGCCAGAGCGTGGCCTGGGCAAGGCTTCGGCAAAGTAAATTGTCACTGAAGACCGGCGGGACGGATTTTCTGAGCGTCGGATATGGAAGATCCGCGGGCCGCGGCCCTGAATGCGAGACCGGAGACGCGGCGGGCGCACACCCAGTGGATTTGGCGCGAGCGAGGGTCCGAGCTGCGCACGCAGGCGGCTTTCGTCGGAGGACGGCAGGGACTGGCGCTAGCCGCAGGCGAGGCCGAGGAGCCGGAACGCGCGGGCCGGGTGCCAGGCACATTCCCGGAGCGCGGCGGCGATATTCCTCGCGCCTGCCAAGCGGAGCAGGCTGATGACCAGGTTGCGCAAGGAAGCCATGACGTGCGTCCCGGCCTACTTGCGGACCCGGCACCGGTCCTCATCGAAGGTCACGTCGCGTACCCAGTGCACCTTGTTTTCGATCACCCAATGCGCGCGAGTCAAGGCGAGGAGGCGGGCGGGGTCGGCCTGCTCTGGCGCGAGGCTGGTGATCTCGTAGACCACCTCGGCGCGGAGGGGGGTCCCCGCGAGATCCGTGCTCTCCCGCCGCAGGCAGAAGACCTGGGCCGCATAGGGGAACGCGAGATAGCCGGCCAGCTCAGTGCTGGTCCAGAGCTGCCGGGTGTCGATCCGGCCATGCCCCTTGGTGGTGTCCGTGTGCTGCGGGGGGAAATGCGTCGCGCCGGAGCGTCTGGATGTCGTCTTTGAGGGTGGCTGGGTTGTCCTTGACCTGGAGGAGATGGTCCGCGTGCTTGGCTTCCACCACGTACCGAGCGGTCTCCCCCTGGGTGTGCAGAGCGTCGGCCGTCACGACCGCGCCGGCGAGGGGCAGGAGGGCGAGCAGCGCGGGGAGGCTGGGGATCTCGTTGCTCTTCTCGCCGACTGCCTGCTGGGCCACCACGAGCCCGTCCTGGTGGAGCACCGCGCTCAGGAGGTGCGGCGCTTTCCGCGGCCCGTCGTGCGCCCCCCGGAGCGTCTTCCCATCCACGGCGATCCCCTGGCCGGCCAGGCCCGTCTGGCCCGCCAGCCAGGCGCCGAGCGTGCGGTCGAGAGCCACGGCATCCACCTGCTGCAGGACGCGCCGGAAGGTGGGCTCGGAGGGCGGCGTGGGCCGCCGGCAGCCCAGGCGCTGCCGCCCCGCCCGCGAGCACTCGGCCGCCCACTGGGCGATCGCCTCGAAGCTGCGGGCGCCCGCCAGGCGGGCGCAGACGGCCAGGGCCACGATCGAGCCCACCGAGTGGCGGACCCCCCGGGGCTTGCGGGGATCGGTGATCGTGCGCAGGAGTTCCAGGAGCCCCCCGGCGCCCTCCAGCGGCAAGCGATTGACATCGAGCATGGGGCGGACCTCCTTGGGCGCGGGGTGGCGGGGCGGCGCCAACGGCGCGGTCAGCAGCCGCCGGGCGAGCGCCGGGCGGGTCCACTCCGGATGCTGGATCCGCACGGTCCGGATGAGCGTCACATCGTCGGGCGTAATGAGGCGGGACGCCACGCGGAAGAGGCCCGGGAAATCAGAAGGGAAATCAGAAGGCCGGATGCGCCAGATCATGGCGTGCAGAGGAGCAGAGGGTCGAAGAGAAGTCCCGTGCAAAACTTATAGCGGTATCGGCAGGAGTTCTAGCCCGACTTTGACGGGACCCTGGTGGCCCGGGTGTGCGACATAAATGTGGGTTCCGGCTTGCGCCGGTAGTAGACGACCGCGGCCTAGTGCCCCTGCCCGCAGGGCACGCGCGGCCCCGGGGAGCTCCCCGCATCGGCGTTGAGGAGTTGCTCCAGGAGCCCCGCCTTCACCTGGTGTATCGCGGCCCGGATCGCGCCCTCGGTGGCTTTCAGGTCCGGGTGCCCGCGCTAGGAGTCCTCTTGCAGGACCCGGGCGATGAGGCGGTCTACCCCCTGGGCGACTTCCTGGCGAACCGTCTGCGCAATTTTTTTTTCAGCGCGGCCAGGGCGGTGGCGTCCTCGACCGCCCGCACGGGGCGGCGGTCACAAATCCGCTCGTTGACCGCCACCAGCTCGGCGCAGAGGCGGACGAAGGTCTGATAGGTCTCCACCTCGGTCCCCACCTTCTCGAGGTCGGGCCCGAGGCGGAGATTCCGGGCCCGGCTCTTCCCCCCGATCGTGGCGTTCCACAGGTACTGGGGCCCATGCCCGGGGTGCCCGGCCCGGGCGCACGCGCAGGTGGGCTTGCCACACTTCCGGAAGTTCACCGAGATGGTCCCCCGCCGGAAATCCCCGAGCGCCCCCAGCGCCTGGTAGAGCTGGTGGCGCCGGGCCTCCAAGGTCTCCAGCGTGTCAGCCATCGCTCCCCCCTTTCCGGTCTGCGCCCTGAATGACCACTAGCATTCAGATACTATTCCCACAAAAGGGGCACGTGAAATCTCACCTATGTTCTTGTCGCCCACCCACGTGGCGGACGCTCACAGACCGGCATTCAGCTTTACACGAAAACACAACGTCTGGTTGGTGGCGGAGGCTACCGCGGCCCGCTTCGGCCCCCCGCCCTGGTATCGCCCCCCCTATCTGGCGCTTCGTGCGGGCTCACCTGGGCTTCGGGTAGGATTCGTCTGTTTTCCCGATGCCAGGAATCCGACAGCACAAAACAACCAGGGCTCTCGGTTTGAGAACAGGAGCGAAAAACCATTAAATCTCTCGATTGATCTCGCCGGATCAAAAACCCTCGAAAAACAGTACCATGCAGACCAATACGGCTGTAACATCTTAGATAATAAGGCCTTCATAACTTATCCACACTTGTGGAAAAGCCTGTGTGTAACAAAAGTCTAGGAATTACAGCCTCCTTCGGCTAACGGGAACGGTAATCCACTTTTCCCCAACCAGTACTCCGGTGCCCCGACCAGTGCTCTCCCCCTTTCTTACATGTTTCTTATTGGAAACCTACCGTATTTGTCCTCTTTAATCGGCCCTTGGTTTCCCGCCGGCCTGCGCCCTCCCATATCACCACCACATCTTCCATCAATAAAATATCCGAAGCCTTCGTTGACAATTTCACACACACTTTGGTACAATTTGTGACTAAGTCTAGAAAAGAACCCAATCTATCCACAGCAGTAGGGGCGTTCCTATCGTCACAGCGGCCATGCCAATTCAAACACACAGTTCCCTAACAGCATGCGGCCTTCTGCGCTTCCAGAAGAATCAATGCGTTACTATTCTTTCCACAAATCAGCGCACCCCTATATACTACTACTCTTTCTTTTCCTTTCTTCTTATATACTCTAGTCGTCCCTTGCGTTCATCCCGTCCGGCCCGTCACACTCACCTTCAAGGCACCCCCTTCTCACCTCACGAAAGGGAGACACATGCATATTCGTGTTGAGCGCGATGCTTTCGTGGATGCCTTGGGACCAGTACAGGGTGTGGTTGAAGCAAAGAAAACTATCCCTATCCTCTCGCACGTCCTAATCGAAGGGGCAAGTGACGGCCTGTATCTTTCGGGTACCGACCTCGATGTCGGCTTGCGCAGGCAGGTTGCGGCCGAGATCATTCAGCCGGGGGCAATTGCGCTTTCCGCTAAGAAACTCTACGAAGTCGCCCGCGAACTCCCGCAAGCGCTGATTGACCTTCGCGTGGATCCCGACCTTCAGGTGGCGATCTCGTGCGAGCGATCCAATTTTCGTATGAAGGGTCTCCCGAAGGATGAATTCCCCTCTCTTCCCGATGTTAAAGGGGAAGGTGCGGTGATGTTCGAAGCCGGCCTCTTCCGTGACATACTCCGAAAGACGCTCTTTGCCGTCTCATCGGACCAGACACGGTATGCCTTAACGGGAGTTCTTCTCCAAGTTCAAGTAAACGAGATCACCATGGTGGCCACGGATGGGCATCGCTTAGCCTTAATGCGCGTGCCGCGCCCCCCCGAAACAGGTGCGGGTGTGTTGGAAGCGTTGATTCCGAAGAAGGCCATGGCAGAAGCGGCGAAGATTGCACGCGACGATGCGGGTGCGATCCAGATCCGGCTCGCCGACAACCAACTCATCCTGCAGCAGGAGACAACCACCCTGGTGGCTCGCTTGATCGACGGGCAATTCCCAAACTACGATCAAGTCGTACCGGCGTTCAGCCCAAGCCGACTTACCATCCGGAAAGACGCTCTCCATGGAGCGCTCCGGCGCACGTCCGCCATCATGGGGGAACGCGCCGCCCCGACCGAATTCGATATCCAGGACGGCCGCGCGCTGATCTCGTGTGTAAACATGGACTTGGGCGAGGCGCATGAAGAGGTGGAGGTCGGCTACAACGGCGAGGCACTAAAGGTCGGCTTCAACGCGCGGTACGTCATGGACTTCCTCGCCGCCATCGATGTGGACGAGGTGCATGTTCAGATCACCGATCCGCTCAGCCCGGCCGTCTTCCGCGCCGCGGGTGATGATCGGTATAGTTGTGTCATCATGCCTATGCGCATCTAGCGGCGGCTCGGGTCCCGGCCCCTCCCAGCGTAGCCGTGCGCCACACCACCCTGGCCTGGCCGGTGATGAGAAGAACCCGGCGCCCGGCCGCGAGGGGCCGCCCAGGCCAAGATCGGCGGCGCCCCCAGCCTCGCGTCACTCCCTGCTCGCGCCAATCGTGTGCGTGAATCCGCTCGTTGGGAATCGCCCCGAACATGCGGCGGTTTTCCTCCGCCGTGTGCGGCACATGCTGGCCGAGCGTCGGAATCACATGCACCTCGGCCGCGGGCGACAGCAATTCGTAAAGCATTTCGGT
>JBGPQZ010000083.1:0-10852 GCA_041489335.1 Methylomirabilia bacterium | reverse complement strand
GCCGTGATCGAGGGACCCGCCGCGGTGGTGATCCTTCTGCCGACCTTCCTGCCCCTCGTAAAGCAGTTCGGTATCGACCTAGTCCACTACTCCATCGTCATCACGGCAGCGGTCGGCATCGGGCTCTTCTTGCCCCCCATTGGCGTAGGGCTCTTCATCTCATGCGGGATCGCCAAGATCAGCGTGGATCGCGTGATTCGCCCCATGATGCCGTACGTCATCTTCCTTTGCCTTGGGCTTTTGATCGTCATCCTTGTTCCCTGGTTTACCCTGATCCTTCCGAGACTCCTCGGGCTCTAACCCGATCACTCGACGGCCCGGCCCCACGGTCTTTGAATTGGGTCGAGCCGCGGCAGGCTGTTGCCGGGACAGCACTTAGTACCTGAGGCGCTTCGCGCGGCGCAGCGGCTCCTCGACGCAGAAGGCCATGACCAGCGCCCCCGCGATCCCGAGGCCGCCAGCCGCCACCGAGGCGATCCCCAGCGTCGTTGCGCCGGCGACGACGCCCACGACGCCCGGCCCCGCGAACGTGCCGATGTCCCCGATCAGGCGCCACACCCCGAGGAACTCGCTCCGCCCCGCCGCGGGCGAGAAGTCGGCGCCGAGCGTCATCACGATCCCGCTGCCGAGACCGTTCCCGCAGCCGCCCACCAGGGCCGCCAGCAACAGCGGGACGAACGAGTGCGTGAACGGGACGAACAGCAACCCGATCGCCATCAGCAGCAGAGAGGGGACCCCGGCCCACTTGCGCCCCCAGCGGTCCATGACCACCCCGACCGGATAGAACAGCAGCATGTCGACGGCGCCCGACGCGCCGAAGATGATGCCGATCTCGGCGGCGCCGAGGCCGATCTGGTCACCCCACAGCGGGATGACGGCCTGGCGCGCGTTACGCAGTATCTGGAGCGCGAGCGTCGCGACGCCCGCGGTGGCGAACACCTGCCGGTGCTCCGTTATCACCCCGACGAACCGTCTGAAGGCGGGCTCCGTGTGCGCTTCGATCTCGCCGTCGTCGTCCCGCACGAGCACGAACAGCACCGCCGAGGCCAGGGTCACCAGCCCCGCCTGCACATAGAACGCGGCCTCCAGGCCGAAGGCGGAGCCGGCGATACCGCCCAGGAGGGGCCCGGCGAAGTTCCCGACCCGATTCGCCCCGCCCAGGAGCGAGAGTACTCGACCGCGGACCTCGACCGGTGCGCGATCGCTCACGTAGGTGAGGCGGGCGAGGAGCCAGACGGACCACGCGCACCCCATCGCGAACACGAGCACCGCGAACACCCAGAGCGAGCGGCTGAATGCCGCCCCCAAGGCGACCGCGGCCAGCGTGGCTGTCCCAAGCACCATCGCCCAGCGCTCGCCGAACCGCGAGACGAGGAACCCCGCCGGGATGTCGAACAGCATCGTGCCGAGGCCGCGGAACGAGACGATCAGGCCCGCGACGGCAACCGAGGCACCCAGTTCCATCGCAAACAGCGGGATGACCGGGATGACCGCGCCCTGACCGACCGCGAACAGGAGCGTGGGCAGGTAGACGGACAGGCCGAGTGAGCGGATGCGGAACGGCTCGGCCTTGGCCTGCGGCATGTGGCTCCTCTTTCTATCTCACTCCTGCCTCCGGACCCCGGACCATCACGTCCGGTCAAGAGACTTCGCGATCCGGTTCCATCCCTCGTCTGGAATATGCGCGCCGATGACCTGGCAGACCTCGCCTCCGCAGGCCGCTCCCAGCATCCCCGCCTTTTCGATGGGAAGCCCGTGGGCCAAACCGTAAAGAAACCCGGCGGCCCACAAATCGCCGGCGCCGGTGGTGTCAACCGCCGCTCCCGTTCCCACGATGCCGATCCGGCTGACTCTTCCTTCGTGGGAAATGAGGCTGCCGCGTTTCCCGATCTTGACCACCGCCAACGGCGCCTGGCTGGCCAGGCGCGCCAGGGCTCGCGACTCATCCGCCAGGCCGGTGTAGGCGCACGCCTCATCGTCGTTCGCAATCACGATGGAGACGTATGATCCAAGGATCTCCCTGAGGATCTGCCTGTTCGCCTCCACCACCGTGAAGCTCGCCAGATCGAGCGAAATGAGCGCGCCGGCCTCTTTCGCCGCCTGCAGACAGGCGAGAATCAGCTCCTGATTAAAGAGGAGATACCCTTCGAGATGCACGATGGCGGCGTTCCCGATGCATTCGGCGGTGATCTCCTCGGGCCGCATCTCGGATGAAGCGCCGAGGTAGGTGAACATGGTGCGTTGGGCGTCCGGCGTGATCACCGAAAGGACGCGGCCGGTGGCAGACCGGGAGCGGAAGAGGACGGGCTCCACGCCATTGCGCACCAGGTCGCTTTCGAATTTCCCACCGAGTTCGTCACTGCCCAGCTTGCCGATGAACCTCGCAGGGCCACCGAGCCTGCCCACACCCACGACGGTGTTCCCGGCAGAGCCTCCCGAGACAATGAACGGCTTCCGAGCGGATCGCCTGACCAGGTCCTCGATGACCGGATGATCGACCAGCGTCATGCCGCCCTTCTTGCCGGGAGAGGCCAGGACGAACTCATCGCTTTCCTGGAGCAGGAGATCAACCAGCGCCGATCCGATGCCGACGATGCATTGAGAAGCGTTCTTGAACTGAAGCATCTGTAACGCGTTCCCTTCTTGTCATTGCCGCACAGGCGAAAGGAAGATGGCGAGGAACTACTCGCCCACCTTGGGGCGGCCGATCTTCTCCCGGATGTACTTGGCGCCCTGGCCGGCCGCGCCGGACAGGAAGGCGATATCGCTCGTGCAGGCCAGGAACTGGAAGCCCTGCTCCGCCCGCATCGGCACCTCTTCGACGCTCCGGCAGTGGATGCCCGCCGGCACCCCCACCTTCTTGGCCGTCGCCAGGACTTTGGCCACCGCGGCGGCGTGGGCCGGGTCCTTGGCGCCCGGCCCCTTGCCCAGCCCCATGGACCAGGCCAGGTCGTTGGGACCGATGAAACAGGCGTCCACCCCCGGCACCGAGAGGATCTCCTCGACCCGGTTGACGGCATCGATGTGCTCGATCATGACCACCACCAGAATCTCGTCGTTGGCATACAGGGGATAGTCGTCCCCGGCCCAGAAGCGCCACCGCCCGCCGCCGGCGCTCCGGATCCCTTCTGGAGCGTACTTGGCGGACTGCACGGCCTTCTCCGCCTCTTCGGCGGAGCACACCATGGGGACCACGATGCCCATGGCCCCGGCGTCCAGGATGCGCTTGATCCAGACGGGATCGTTGTCCGGGATCCGGCACAGGGGGGTGACCTCGGTAGTCCCGATGGCGATAAACATGTTGTTCAGCATCTCGATCGACATGGGACCGTGCTCGGCATCCACGGTCAGCCAGTCCCATCCGGCGTGGGCCAGGATCTCCGCCGAATTGACGCAGGGGAGGTTCAGCCAGGTCCCGATGGCGGGCTTGCCCGCCTTCAGCAGGCGTTTGGTCGTGTTGAAGCGCATTCTCTTTCGTCCTCCTTGACCATGGTTTGCTGGCGGCCGCACGCGGGCGGCCGTCAACGGGGAGAGTATGCAGGCCTTCCCCCCACGCTCGGGGGAACTGATGGCCCGGCCATGCGCACCGCACCTCGCCAGCCGAAAGGTGGCCGCAAGGCGGGTCACGCAGCCCACCCGGTCGGCGTCATCCCGGAAGATGCCGGTCCGCTCGATCCACCGGATCATCGGGTCGCGGAGGGTTTCGAGGGCATCGAGGCACGGCAGAACCCGACTAGGCTAGCGCAACGAGACACGGAGCGCAACCTTTCATGCCGTCTCGGACCGCATCCCAGTCACAACTTGTCACGCTTGGCCGGGTTCCGGATCGGGAAGGACAAGCGGGGGAACGGCAGGAAAGCGAGGGGCGGGAGGCGATGGTTGAATGAGTTGACGACCTATCACATCTCAGGGTCAATCACCCGCCGGCGAGCCAGCGTCTTCTCGAAGCCGGAGGCCTCTTCCTTCGTCCAGGATCCTGCCAGGGCGTCCAGGTCAAGCAAGCCCCTCGTTATTCATCGGGGACGCGGTTCGTCTCCTGGACCCGCTTCCGTTCCTGATCGAGGATAGGGGCCAGCCGCTGCTCCAGGCCCCGCTTGGTCGGATCGACCGCTTGCCCCTTCTCGCCGCCAGCACTCCCCGGGACCGCCCGCAGCGCCTCCTGCGCCCGCCCCGCCTCCCCCAGATAGGACACCACCAGGTACCCTACGATGGCCAGCGCCAGCACCAGCCCCGCAATCCCTAGGATCCGCATCCGCCCCCCTCCCCTCTCAGTCCTCCGGCCGCGACGAGAGGATCACCTCCAGATGGCATAGACTGCAACCCTATCATGCGATCGGGTTGGTCACGCACTCTCCGTGATAATTGGGCTACCTCCCGCTTACGTCCTCGCTAGCGCCACTGTGGTTGGGGGCGCGCCCTATTGCGCGAGGTCGCGGAAGCCGAGGGCAAACACCAGGGCGGCGCGTACGTGCTCCATCCTGCTGGAAGAGAGCCTGGTGATGAGGGCGCCGATCTTCCTTTGTGGGACGGTCTGAACATGGTCCAGATTGACAGCACACTCCCGGGGCATGCCGTCTGTCCCGCCGAGGACGACCTCGGTAGGAATATCCCGGATGGTGGTCGTGATCGGGGCGACGGTAACATCGCTGAGAACGTCGAGGGCTGAATCCCTGGTGAGGATGAGAACGGGGCGGCGCTTGTTGGGCTGGGGGAATCGGTACCAGCAAACCTCGCCGCGCCTCATGGCTCACCCCAGGCGTGCTCTTCCGATCCCAGGCCGAATTCGCCGCGCTTGACCGGCTTCCGCCGGTAGCCGTCGCGGTGCTTCTGCTCCAGCACCCGTTCTCGGGCCCGTGCCAGCGCGGCCCGCAAGGCCTCCCGCGTGAAGCCTGACCGGCTGGTCCCGAGATCCGCCGCGACCTTGTCTACCGCCGCCACCAACTCCTCATCGAGCGTCAATTGCACCGTGCGCATGACTCAGACCTCCATAGCTATTCGGATAGCTATGAGTGTACACATGCCAATCTCCCGCGCAAGCGAAATCGGCACAGGCTCGTGGGGGCCAGCCCTTGCTCCAGACCTCGCTTGGTCGGATCGACCGCCTGCCCCTCCCCGCCGCCAGCACTCCCCGGAACCCCCCGCAGCGCATCCTGCGCCCGCCCCGCCTCCCCCGTGTAGCCCGGATAACTCACGAACAGAACAGCCCGTGGGGGACGTTGCGTTAAAAGTCAAATGTTTCCCTTTTTGCGCAGCGCCCCTTTCGATCGCCCAGCAAGGCATCTGATACTTCGACAGACGACATGAACGATCACTGTTCGGTCGGCACGCTCTCGCCATGAGCCCGCTTCTCGGCCTTCCATGCCTCCACGAGCTCCTGGGCGGCGCGGAGCGCCCCCTCGACCCCTTGACCGTGTGTGGTCAGGTCCAACGCTGGGACGTGCGCGTAGTAATAGCCCTCGAAACCGGCCTCGCTCACGGCTTCCAACAAGACAGAGTACCGCACGACTCTTTCAGAACCTCTGCTCCAGCATGCTTTTTAGCTGTTCGTCCCGTCAACTCGGCGAGAGCACCCGCAGGCCAGCCAGCTTTGCGGCTTCGCCTTGGCGCCAATCGGCCGTGACGAAGGCGAGTTGAATGCCCGTCTCTTCCTGGACCGAGAGGGCGGAGGCAACGTGGATGGCATCAAGCGTGCGGAGGTCGCCCCGGCGGACGATACCTTCGGCTCGGTCCAGGATCTCCGAGGTCACCTCCACCAGACCCCAGTACGCGCGATCACGCTGCAGGCGGGCCAGCGCGGCCGTGAAATCCCGCCGCGCGACGTCCCCTGCGGCCTGACGCCTGGTGAGCGCCGAGACCGCCTCCAGCGGGGCGATGGCCGAGGACAGCACCCGGTGACGGCGGAACAGCGCCACAGCCCAGGGAGAGTCGGACTCCTTGACGTACCGCTTCAGGATGACGCTCGTGTCAA
Source organism: Methylomirabilia bacterium (assembly GCA_041489335.1). Lineage (GTDB taxonomy): Bacteria > Methylomirabilota > Methylomirabilia > Methylomirabilales > 2-02-FULL-66-22 > 2-02-FULL-66-22. The sequence goes on along the minus strand of JBGPQZ010000083.1, from coordinate 4,884 downwards.
CGTACGCCCAGGGAGCGGCCATCAGGATGCATCCCGCTCCCCACGGAGAGTCTCTGCAAGGGAGGGGCCACGCAGCGGTCGGGGGGTGAAGGCAGGGAGCGGCCCGCGTCTCGTCGGCGCGCGGAGCATTCCGGTCGCCTCCAGCCGTCGGATCGCCGCCTCTTCGCCATCGGCATCCGAAAGCGGCTTCAGGACCGCGATGGGTTTCCCGCGCTCGGTCAGGACCACTTCCCTTCCGGCCTTGACCACCTTCACGAGCGCCGAGAACCGCTGATTCGCCTCGCGCAATCCGACCCGCATTTCGCCGCTCTCCCCCTATGTAGTGACGTCACTACCATACAGGATTCGACTTTGCCGGTCAACACATCCCAGCTACCCTCGTGAGGCAGGGGACGCCCATCGCTCATCATACTTACTCAGCCTCGGAATCGGCTTCCCTCCCCCTCATTCCGCATTCCGCATTCGCCATTCCGCATTCCGCATTCCGCATACCCCGCCCCCCAATTCGCAATTCGCAATTGGCGACTCGCCTTCCCCGGTCCGTCTCCCCGCATTCCGCATTCGCCATTCCGCATTCCGCATTCCGCATTCGACACTCCCCCGTTAGCCCTTCAGCGCTCCCGCGGTCAGCCCCTGGATCAGGTGCTTCTGGAGGAAGATGAAGAGGATGGCCACGGGGACGGTGCTGATGATGACCCCGGCGCCGAGCTGGCCCCACTGGATCTCGTACTGGCCGACCATGTAGAGGAGGCCGGCCGAGAGGGTCCGCATGTCGGTCCGGGAGGTGAAGGTGGTGGCGAAGAGCAGCTCGCTCCAGGACGAGACGAAGGCGAAGATGGCGGTGGCGGCGATCCCCGGCGCGGCCAGAGGCACGATGATCCGGAGCATGGCCCCGAACCGGCCCGAGCCGTCGATCATGGCGCTCTCCTCCAGCTCGCGCGGGATGCTCTCGAAGTAGCCCACCAGCATCCAGACCGTGAACGGCACGGTCATGGAGAAGTTGGAGTAGATCAGCGCCTGGTAGGTGTCGATCAAGCCGAGGGCGTTCCACTGGGAGAGGAGCGGCGCGATCAGCAGGACGGCGGGGAACATCTGCGTCGCCAGGAAGACCAGCATCAGGGTGTTCTTGCCCACGAAGCGGAAGCGCGCCAGGGCGTAGCCCGCCAGCGTGGAGATGACGATGGTCGCCACCATCGTTACCGACGAGACCCACAGGCTGTTGGCGAAGAAGGTGCTGAAGGGGGTGAGCTTGGACGTCCAGGCGTCCACGTAGTTCTGGAACGTCGGGTGCGTCGGGATGTACGTGATGGGGGTCGCATACAGCTCCACCCGGGTTTTCACGGACGCCAGCAGGACCCAGAAGAACGGCCCCATGGCGAATAGCGTGGCGATGATCAGCCCCGTCCACATGAGGGGGCCGCCCAAGAACCGCTCCAGCGCGTCTCCAGTCCGATGTCTCTTCATCCCGCCACCGACTCCACGCCCTTCGAGACTTTGAGGTAACAGGTCGTAAAGACCAGCATGATCAGCAAGAGGATGACCGACAGGGCCGCGGCATACCCCCAGTCCAGATCCGAGTAGGCCTGCATCAAGGTGTAGGTCGAGGTGATCTGGGTGGCGTTGGCCGGCCCCCCGCTGGTCATGACGAAGATCAGATCGGCATAGTTGAACGTCCAGATGATGCGGGTGGCCGTCGAGACCACGATGATGGGCCGGAGCATCGGCAAGGTGATGTGCCAGAACCGCTGCAGGACAGCGGCCCCGTCCACCGTGGCCGCCTCGTAGACGTCGTCCGGGATGGCCTGCAGGCCCGCCAGGATCATGATCGTGAAGAAGGGGATGCCACGCCAGATGTTGGTGAAGATCACCGCCGGCATGGCCAGATTGAACTCCGACAGCCACGCCACCGGTTCCCGCATCAGGCCTACCCTGCGGAGGATGTCGTTGAGCGGCCCGTAGTTCGGCTGGTAGATGTACTCCCAGATCAGGGCCACCACCACGCCCGGGATGATCCAGGGCAAGAGATTGATGGTGCGAAAGACGGCCCGCCCCCGGAACTTGGCGTTCAGCACCAGCGCCACGGCGAAGCCGAAGAGGAACTGCAGGCTCACCGCGGCGAACACCCAGACGAAGGAGTTCTTCAGCGACAGCCAGAAGACCGGATCGTGGACCATCCGGACGTAGTTCCCCAGGCCGATGAATCGGTACTCCTGCGGCTTGATCAGGACGTTGTAGTACAGGCTCATGTGGATCGCCCGGAGGATGGGGACCAGGACCGTGCCGCCCAGGCAGAGGGCGGCCGGCAGGAGGTACATGTAGTTGGCGATGGTCTCCCGCGTGGCGTGGGAGAGGAAGGGTCGGGGGGCCGAGACTGCCACGCTGGCTTGATGGTTTCCCACGGTCGCTCCGACGAGATGGGGGGTTGGCGAACTGCGGCCCCGGGTCCCGCCGCGATGGTGAGGACCCGGGGCCGAACCGCGACCAACGTTGCCGGTCTTACGCCATGTTCTTGGTGAGGATCTCGGCCAGCTTGTCCAGGGCCTCCTTCGGCGAGAGTTTTCCTAGCATCGCCTGCTGGATCACGGGCACCCCCTCGGAGTCCAGCTTCCCGCCCCAGCCCGCGTAGGCGAGGTACGGACTCACGATGGAGAAGGGGAAGGACTGAACGAACCCGAGGTAGCCGGGGTGCTTGTAGTGCGGCCGGTCCGCCAGCGCCTGGCGGGACGGCAGGAGTCCCAGCGTCGTGCAGTAGTGGTAGTTCGGCTCGTCCTCCATCAGCCAGGTCAGGAACCGCCAGGCTCCCTCCTTCTCCTTGGCCGCCTTGAACATGGTGAGGGTTTCGGAGAAGTAGAACGAGGCGCGCTTCTTGGCCGGGCCGAGCGGCATAGGTAGGGTGGCAAAGTTCGGCTCGCCCACGAATTTCTTCTGCTCCTCCACCGAGCCGGAGTTATGGAGGTACATGCTCGTCACGCCGCGGCCGAAGCCCTCCACGATCTGCCGGTAGCCGTCGGTGGCCACGCTGGGCGGCGTGATCTTGTGTTTCCGAATCAGGTCGATGTACCACTCGAAGGCGGTCACGGACTCCGACGAGTTGATGACGACCTTGCCGTCCTTCAAGACCTGCGCGCCATTGCCGTACAGGAACTCGGTCGCATAGAGCACGGCCCAGGTGCCGGCCCCGCGCATCCCGAAGCCATACTGGTTCTTCTCCGGCTTGGTATAGCCCTTGGCCAGCGTGAGGAAGTCGTCCCAGGTCCATTCCGGCCCGGGGATCTTCAGGCCGTATTCCTTGGCCCGGTCGGTGCGAACGAAGATGGCGTCGTTGGTGACGACCCACGGGAAGGACATGATCTTCCCCTTCACCGTCACCGTCTGCCATGCGACGGGCACCGTCGTGGCGTAGTACTTCCACGCCTTGATGCGATCGGTCAGATCCTCCAGGGCCCCCATGCCGTCGAACTCGCCGACCCAGTTGTCCCAGATCTGACAGCAGTCCGGCGGGCTCCCCGCGGACACGGCGGTGATCAGTTTCTGGCGCGCCTGGGCCTGGGGCACGAACTCCACCTTCACCTCGAAGTCGGACTGGGACTTGTTGAACCGCTCGACCAGCGACTCGACCAGCGAGATGCGGAGCGGCTCGGGCACGCTGAACTGGAATCGCACGGGGACGGCCCCGAAGGCCTTCCGCGGCGACAGGAACGGATCCTCCCACCAGGCCAGGTCGGTCGCCGCGATGGCGCCCGACGCGGCCATGGTCTGAAGGAATCTCCGACGGGACAAACGCTGACTGTCATCCATGGCTCGTCCTCCTCACGCGCACCCGAAGTGCTGCATGGACCGATGGCCGTCGGGATACCGCCCTCGGTCCGCCCTCGCGGCTGGGCAGTCACGTCACCCGCGAAACAGAACCCGCTCGCGACCTCCTTCCCGGCACCTGCCACCCCATCGCCCCCGAGACCCCCGCCACCGCGGCGCACAGGATCTTGCCCGTCCGGCGGGCCTGCGCCTTGGACATGCGCGAGACGGGGGCGCTCACGCTGATGGCGGCCATCGGAACCCCCCGGTGATCCAGGACCGGGGCTCCCACGCACCGGACCCCCTCCTCGAACTCGACGTCGTCCAGGGCATACCCGCGGCGCCGCACGCTCTCGAGCTCCTCGACCATGCCGGCGTACGACACGATGGTGCGCGCCGTGTGCCCCTGCAGGCCGTGGCGGCCGAGGATGGCCCGCACCCGTTCCGCGGGCAGGTAGGCCAGTACGGCCTTGCCCAGGGCGGTGCAGTGCATGGGCACGCGGCGGCCGGGCCGCGAGTGCGTGCAGAAGGGGGCGGAGCCCTCCACCTTGTCCAGGTAGACCATGCGGCCGTCCTCTTCCACGGCCAGGTGGACGGTCTCGCGGAACCGGGCGGACAGGTCCCGCAGGATGGGCCGGGCCGCCTCCAGGAGGTCCGTCCGCTCCAGCACGCGGTGCCCGAGATCCAGGAGCTTGAAGCTGAGCCGATAGCAGGCCATCCCGTCCTCGCGGACGATGAACCCGTGCCGGGCGAGGGTTTGCAGGAGGCGGTAGATGGTGGGGCGGGGAACCTTGAGCTGCCGGCTGAGCTGGATGGCGCTGAGGGCGCGCGGACTGGATGCCAGCTCCTCTATCATCGCGAGCGCCTTGGCGACTGATTTCATCCTGGTCGGCCTCGCCTCATTCTCACGATGCGAACAGCCTGTCCGAAGTGCGCCAATCGGGTGGACCCGATACTACGCAGCACCGGCCCGCGCTGTCAAGCCCGAAACCCGCTCCACGGCGAATGCCGAGGGAATGACCAAATCCCAATGACCAATTAAGGTACCAGCGTTGGTCATTGGCATTGGTCATTCGTCTCTTTGCATGC
>JBGPQZ010000082.1:0-10876 GCA_041489335.1 Methylomirabilia bacterium | reverse complement strand
GGGCGCCTCCTTCGGTGCCTCCTTCGGTGCCTCCTTGGGCGCCTCCTGGGGCGCCTCGCGGATCATGGTCCCGGCGCCCACCTCGCGGATCATGGTCCCTTCCATCCGCGTCTCCGGGCTGAAGAAGGTGTAGGCGAACTGGTCGAAGCGGATCACGTCGCCGGACTTCAAGATCGTCTCGGTCTCGACCCGCTGCTGGTTCACCCAGGTTCCGTTCGTGCTGCGCAGGTCGCGCAAGTAGTAATGCCCTTGGCGCAGCTCGATCTCGGCGTGGTGGGACGAGACCTGCGGCTCCGCGAGGACGTGATCGTTGTCCGATGCCCGGCCGATCCGCATCACCGGCAGCGTGAGGGGGACGGGCTTGCCGGTCCGTTTCTCCCGAAGGTATGCCAATGGTCCCCGGGCCGCCGGCGAGATCTGGGCGGTGGCGGGGCGGGGCGGGGCAGCCGCGTCCTCGCGCACCCGCTGGGTCGCCATGACCCGGGCCGAGCGGCGTCGGAGGAGCAGGGCGGTCAGCACGACGAGCAGGCAGACGGTCGCCCCCATCCAGATCGCCGACCATTCGGCCAGCCGCTCCGCGCGAGCAGGCGGGGGCGGGGCGACGGCCGGCGCCGGTTGCGGGGGCGGCGGGGGGGGCGGGGCGACGGCCCGGGCGTGGATCTTCTCGAAGATGGGAGCGATCTCCCCCACGTTCAAGACCCGGAAGTAATCCCCCTTGGTGGCGGACGCCAGCTCCTGGATCATGGCGTAATCGGCCTGCTCGGTGAGGGCAATGCTGAAGATCCGGATGCCGGCGTCCCGCGCCTCCGGCAAGAGGCGCGTCCGCAGCCAGTCGCGCATCTCGGCGTTTCTGGCCTCCGAACCGGTGTCCATGATTCCATCGGTCAGGAAGACGAGGATCGGGGTGGCCTCTTTCCGGCCGTGGTGCCGGAGCTCGTAGAGACCGCGCTCGATGCCCGCCGCCATGTTCGTCCGCGCCTCCCCGTAGCGGATCTGGGCAATCTCCTGGAGGAGGGCCTGTCGCTTGTCCTCCGTGCCCAGCGGGGTCAGTGGAGAGACCGCCCGGGCCTGCCCGCCGAAGGCCACGAGGCCCGCGGCGTCCTGCGGCGTGAGGCGCTTCACCAGACCGGCGACGGCCTGGATCAGGAGGCGCTGGGGATCGCTCTGCTTCATCGAGCCGGACTGGTCCAGCACCAGGATCAAGTCCAGGCCGGCGGCCGGGGCCTGCCCGCGTGCCGGGAACCCCACGCCGAGGATGGCCATCGCGGCGAGGAGGCCGATCAGGACCGGCCGGTGCACCACGCGTGGAGAGGGACAGCTTCGTAGGTTCCGTTTCCCGCAGATCTGGGCTCCGATCATGTGGAGCTCCACCGGCACCTGCCGCGGACCTGCCAAACTTGGGCAACCGATCCGAAAAATGGGGGTGGGGGTGATCCCCCATCCCGTGCAACGATGGTGGGCGCTGCTGGGATCGAACCAGCGACCTCCGCCGTGTGAAGACGGCGCTCTAACCATCTGAGCTAAGCGCCCACGCTTAAACGGGAAAAACGACCTCAGGAGACCATGACAGGGCCGTACATATCACAAAGGATTCCCCGCGACAACCCTTTATTCTGTTCTGCGCGCTCGCCCGACCCCGCCGCGCGGCCCTCCTACCCCCACGTGATGCAGTTCATGGCCAGCGGAACGGCCAAATCCTCGTGGGCCGGCAGGATCCGCACCCGGAACCCGTGCAAGCCGGTGGCCGCGCCGTGCAGGGTGCCGCTGAACAGATACGCCCCGTCCCGGCGCGCGCCCTCGACTTGCATGGGCGAGACGCTCGGCGAGGTGATCTCCCCCTCCGCGCTGAGGGGGCCGGAATACACGACCACCGAGACGTCCTCGGGCCGGAGCGCGCCCAGGGCGATCTCGGCCTGGACCATCCGGTCCCCCCCCGCCTCCAGCGGGGTCACCGTGTCCACCCGGACGGCCCGCACCGCGACCTCCTTCCACTGGGCGCCCACCCGCTCTTTCCACACGGTCAGGGCCTGGGCCCGCCCCAGCCCATTCGCCGCCAGGGCCTCCCAGCGCCGCCCGGCCGGCAGGTAGATCCGCTCCGTGTACTCCCGCACCATGCGCGTGGCGCTGAAGGTCGGGCACACCGTCCGCATCGTGTTCTTCATGCGCCGGACCCACTCCCGCGGCAGGCCGTCCCGGCCGCGGGTGTAGAACATCGGCACCGCCTCGTTCTCCAGGATGTTGTACAAGGCCTGGCTCTCGACCTGGTCTTGATAATTCGTGTCGTCGTACTCCTCCCCCTGGCCGATAGCCCACCCGTTGGTCCCGTCGTATGCCTCGTCCCACCAGCCGTCCGGGATGCTGATGTTGATGGCCCCATTCACTGCGGCCTTCATGCCACTGGTCCCGCTGGCCTCCAGCGGGCGCCGCGGGGTGTTCAGCCACAGGTCCACCCCCTGGTAGAGGTAGCGCCCCACCTTCATGTCGTAATCCTCCAGGAACACGATGCGCTGGCGGAATTCGGGCCGCCGCGCCGTGTGCACCACCTGGCGGATGAAATCCTTCCCTTCCTGGTCCGCGGGGTGCGCCTTGCCCGCATAGATGATCTGCACCGGGCGCTGCGCGTCGGAGAGGATCCGTCCGAGGCGCTCCAGGTCCCTGAACAGGAGCGTGGCCCGCTTGTACGTGGCGAAGCGCCGGGCGAATCCGATGGTGAGGGCCTTGGGGTCCAGGACTTCTTCGGCTTGCTCCCGCTCGGCGGGCGGGGCCCCCCGCCGCTCCAGTTGCATACGCAGGCGCCGCCGGGCGAAGGCGACCAGTCGCTCCCGCCGCCGCTCGTGCGTGCGCCAGAGCTCGGCATCCGGGATCTGGTCCACCCGCTCCCACACCGACTGGTCCACCGGGTGCGAGATCCAGCGGGGCCCGAGATAGGCATCGAAGAGCCCGGCCATGTCGTGCGAGATCCAGCCCCGCACGTGGACGCCGTTGGTCACGGAGGTGATGGGCAGGTCGTCCACCGGCACCCCAGGCCAGAGCCCCGCCCACATGCGCCGGGACACACGGCCGTGGAGTCGGCTGACCCCGTTGGTGGAACTCGACAGCCGGATGGCCAAGACCGCCATGGAGAACGGCTCGTTCTTGTCTGCCGGATTCTGCCGTCCGAGGGCGAAGAACTCATCGCGGCCGAGTCTCAGCGCGCCGTAGTACGAGGCGAAGTAGCGGTCCATCAGGTCCGGGGCGAAGACGTCGATGCCGGCGGGGATCGGCGTGTGGGTGGTGAAAACGTTGCTGGCCGCCACCAGCTCCCGCGCCACCGGGAATCCCACCCCGTGCCTCTCCATCACCCGCCGGATGCGCTCCAGCGCCAGGAAGGCGGAGTGCCCCTCGTTCAAGTGGCAGACGGCGGGCTCGACCCCGAGGGCCGCCAGGGCGCGGACCCCGCCGATCCCGAGGAGAATTTCCTGGCGGATGCGCATGTCCCGGTCCCCGGCGTACAGGGAGCTGGTCACCGCGCGATCCTCAGGCCTGTTGCCCGTCAGGTCCGTATCCAGCAGGTACAGCGGCACCCGCCCCACCTGCGCTCGCCAGATCTGGGCCTGGACCTTGCGACCGGGAAACTCCACCTCGATGGTGACGGGGCTCCCGTCCGGCCGGCGTTCCAGCGTGAGCGGGAGGTTGTAATAATCGGCCTCGGGATACTGCTCCTGCTGCCAGCCGTCCGCGTTCAGGTACTGGCGGAAATAGCCGCGCCGGTAGATCAGTCCCACCGCCACCAAAGGGATCCCGAGGGCGCTGGCCGACTTCAGGTGGTCGCCTGCCAGGATGCCCAGGCCGCCGGAATACACTCGAAACCCCTCGACGATCCCGAACTCCGCACAGAAGTAGGCAACCGACAGCGCGGACTGCGGGTAGTGCTGCCCGAACCAGGTGTTCCCTTCCAGATAACTGGACAAGCGCGCGGTCACCCGGTCGAGATGGGCCAGGAACCCCTCGTCCGCCGTGAGTTCCGCCAGGCGCTCCTGCGAGATCAGCCCGAGCATCCGGATCGGGTTGGCGTAGCACTTCTCCCAGAGCAGTTGTCGTGGCTCCAGCCGACGGAAGAGATCAATGGCCTCGGGTTCGCAGGTCCACCAGAAGTTCCGGGCGATGCGCTCGAGGTCCTTGAGCCGGTCGGGGATCCGGGGGATGACCGTGTACGTGTGGGCGGCAGTCACGTCGGCCTCCTTCACGGCGAGGCGCCTCCCCCAGACGGAGGAGCCGAGCGGTAGGGAAGAGAGCAGGCGGGAACGGGCCTGGGTCGCGTCGCCCGCCGTCGTCACGTCGAGAGCATACTGCGAGCGGCACCGCTCGGCAAGGGGGTTGTCTGCACAGGGGGGTTGTCTGCGCCTCCGTCGCCCCCGCCCCGCCCGGTCCGTCCATCTTTCAACTTGCCTTCGCCGGCAAAGGGGAATAATCTTCACTGCCAAGGGCGGACGCGACGGTTATGGCCTTTGGTCCGCGACGCGAATCGGCCAGCCAGGCGGAGAGATCGCCATGCAGATGCAAACCGCGATTCAACCGGACACCCTCCAGGAACTTGAGCAGAAGGTCGTCTTCCAGGAAAAGGCCAAGCAGATCATCAACCGGATCCACTCGGCCAAGGATCTCGACCACATCCTGGTGGACCTGAAGGACGAGATCCTGGGCATCCTCGACGCCGAGGTACTCACCCTGTACGTGGTGGACGCCGAGCGGCGCGAGATTTACTCCAAGTTCCTGGACATCGACAAGGTCAAGGAGATCCGCGTCCCCATCAGCGAGCAGAGCATCTCGGGCTTCGTCGCCAAGTACCGCCGCCCCGTCAACATCGCGGACGCCTACAACCAGGCGGAGCTGAAGGCCATCAGCCCGACCCTGGGGTTCGACAGCTCCTGGGACAAGAAGACCGGGTTCCGCACCAAGCAGATCCTCACCTACCCCATCGTCGCCGACAACAAGTACCTGATGGGGGTCATGCAGCTCGTCAACAAGAAGAGCGGGGGGCGGTTCAGCAAGAAGGACGAGGAGACGGTCGCCGAGATCGCCAAGACACTGGGGATCGCCTTCTTCAACCAGATGAAGCTGTCCCGCAAGACCCCGACCAAATTCGACTACCTGGTGGCCAACAGCAAGATCACCCAGGCCGAGCTGGACGGGGCCATCGCCGAGGCCCGCAAGGACCAGATCGACATCGAGACCCTGCTCCTGGAGAAGTACAAGATCCCCAAGGCGGACATCGGCAAGTCTCTGAGCCAGTTCTACAAGTGTGCCTTCGTGGAATTCGACGGACGCTTCGTGGCCGACCCGGAGCTCCTGAAGAACCTCAACTTCGACTACCTGAAGAACAACTACTGGATTCCGCTGAAGAAGGAAAAGGACGCGATCCAGGTCCTGGTGGACGACCCCAACAACCTGAACCGCATCCAGGACATCAAGCGCATCTTCCCCGGCCGATCCGTTCAGTTCGTGGTCAGCGTGCGCAAGGATATCCTCCAGTTCGTGTATGCGGCCGCCGGGGAGGCCGACCCCACCGCCGGCAAGGGCTCCCTCACCGACATCATGGGCGAGCTGGTGAGCGAGGCCGAGACCGAGAAGCAGGACGACATCGGCGCCCAGGGGGTGGACGAGAACGACAGCGCCATCGTCCGCCTGGCCAACCAGATCATCGCGGATGCCTACAAGGCCGGGGTGTCCGACATCCACGTCGAGCCATATGGGGAGAAGAAGGAGATGGTCGTGCGCTTCCGCGTGGACGGGAGCTGTCACGAGTACAGCAAGGTTCCCCCGGCCTACCGCCGGGCGCTGGTGTCGCGCTACAAGATCATGTCCCGGCTGGACATCTCCGAGCGGAGAAAGCCCCAGGACGGCAAGATCAAGTACCAGATCGGCAACAAGGAGATCGAGTTGCGCGTGGCCACCATCCCCACCTCCGGCAACAACGAGGACGTGGTGATGCGCATCCTGGCGGCCAGCGAGCCGTTGCCGCTGGAGAAGATGAACTTCTCCGACCGGAACCTGAAGGAGCTCAAGGCGATCGCCGACAAGCCCTACGGGATCATCCTGGTGGTGGGCCCGACCGGCTCGGGCAAGACCACCACGCTCCACTCGGTCCTGGGCTACATCAACACCCCCGACCGGAAGATCTGGACCGCCGAGGACCCGGTGGAGATCACACAGTACGGCCTGCGCCAGGTCCAGGTCCAGCCCAAGATCGGCTTCACCTTCGCCGCCGCCATGCGGGCCTTCCTGCGCGCCGACCCCGACGTGATCATGGTGGGGGAGATGCGCGACAAGGAGACCTGCGAGACCGGGATCGAGGCCTCCCTCACCGGCCACCTGGTCTTCAGCACCCTGCACACCAACAGCGCGGTGGAGACCGTGACTCGCCTGCTCGAGATGGGGATGGACCCCTTCAACTTCGCCGACGCCATGCTCGGCGTCCTGGCCCAGCGCCTCTGCAAGACCATCTGCAAGGAGTGCAAGGAGACCTACCATCCCCCGCAGGAAGAGTTCGACGAACTCGCCAAGATGTACGGGCCGGAGGCGTTCGAGAAGCTGGGCTACAAGTACGATGACAGCTTCCTGCTCTACCGCGGGAAGGGCTGCGACAACTGCAAGGGGAGCGGGTTCAGGGGGCGCACCGGCATCCACGAACTGCTCATCGGCACGGACCGCCTCAAGCGGATGATCCAGAAGCGGTCCACCGCGGAGGAGCTGCTGAAGGCGGCAATCGAGGAGAGCATGACCACCCTGGTCCAGGACGGCATCGTGAAGATCCTCAAGGGCTGGACGACCATCAAGCAGGTCAAGGCGGTGGCCATCAAGTAGGACCCGTACCGAGGGAATCCGCAGAGTACGCAGATTACACAGATGGCCCAGAAGGTACCACGGCCTCGGGATTCCCCCGAGGCCGTCATGTTTGGGGTCCCATCAATCCGGGATTGACTATCGTTCTTGCTCCCCTGCTCCTCAGCTCCCTTGCACCCCTGCGATTCCCGTGAATCTGCCTCATCTGCGGTCCCCTTTCGGGCCGCGCCTTTTGAGCCCGAATATTTCACCGCAAAGCTCGCAAAGAGCGCAAAGGGGGACCAGACAGAGGGATTCGCCCTCGGGCGACGGCCCCGAATTGTGTTGGCGTCCCCGGGGAGGACATGCCGCCGGATCCCTTGAGATCTTTGGGGTTCTCTTTGCGTGCTTGGCGTGCTTTGCGGTTGAACTGCAATGTTCGGGTTGAGTCTGCGGAATCTGCGGATCACCCCCGATCACTCGTCGGCCACCGCCGCCAGGAAGCGGTAGGTGGCCTCCGCCACCCGCGGCGGGAGGCCGCCGACCCGCTGCAACTCTTCGACCGAGGCGCCCTGCAGACGGGTGAGGCTGCCGAAGCGCTGCAGGAGCTGCCGCTTGCGACGCTCCCCGATCCCCGGGATCTCGTCCAGCGCCGAGCGCAAGCCGGCTTTGCCGCGCAGGGTTCGATGGTAGGCCAGCGCGAACCGGTGTGTCTCGTCCCGCACCTGCTGGAGCAGGTGCTTCCCGCCCGAGCCGTCCGCCAGGCGGATCGGCTCGGGCCGGCCCGGTCGGAAGGCCAACTCCTCTTCCTTGGCCAGGCTGGCCAGCGGGAGGTCCGTGAGCCCCGCCTCCTTCGCCGCCTGGACCCCCATGCTGAGCTGCCCGCGGCCGCCGTCGATGAGAAGGAGATCCGGCAGCGGCCACTCCCGCCGGGCGAACCGTCGGGACAGCACCTCGCGCACCATGGCGTAATCGTCCGCCCCCGCCACCGTCTGAATCCGAAACCGCTTGTAGTCCGCGCGCCGCGGCTGCCCGTCCACGAAGGTGACGAGCGAGCCGACCGCCAGCACACCGGAGAGGTTGGAGATGTCCGTGCACTCGATGCGCCGCGGCAGGCGCGGCAGGCCGAGGGCCGCCTGGACCTCGGCCATGGCCCGCTCCCGCGCCCCGGCGGAGTGGAGGCTCTGCGCCAGCACGGCCTCGGCGTTCCCGACCGCCATCTCCACCAGGCGGGCCTTGGGGCCGCGCTGCGGCACCTGCAGCGTCACCGGCCGGCCGGCCCGTTCCGCGAGCATCCGCGCCAGGAGCTCCGCCTCCGTCGGCCGGTGCGAGGTGAGAACGACCGCGGGAACATCCCGGCCCCCCACGTAGTATTGGGCCAGCAGCGACCCCAAGACCGCCGCGGCCGCGTCGCCTTCGACCTCCTCGAAGGCGAATCGATGGCGACCGATGAGTATGCCCCCCCGCACCTTGAGGAGTTGCACCTGCGCCTCGCTTCCCTCCTGGGCCACGCCGAAGACGTCGGTATCCTCCCCGCGGGCCGAAATCGCCCGCTGGCCCTCGCCCGCCCGCCGCAGGGTCTCGAGCTGGTCGCGGAGGCGGGCCGCCCGCTCGTACTCCAGCCGATCCGCCGCCGCCAGCATCTGCTGCTCCATCGCGTGGATGAGCTCGCGATCCTTCCCCTCCAGGAGCAGTCGTGCCTTCCCCGCGATCTCCGCATACTCCACCCGGGTCACGAGCCCTTCGCAGGGGGCGAGGCAGCGGCCGAGGTGGTACTCCAGGCAGCGGGTCCGCCCGGCGAGGCTGCGGCACGTCCGCAGGGGAAACGTGCGATGGACCAACGCCAGCAGGTCCCACATGGTCCCGGCGGGGACGTAGGGGCCGAAGTAGAGCGCGCCGTCCTTGCGCATTCGGCGCACCACCTGCAGCGCCGGGAACGGGTCCTTGAGGTTCAGCCGGATGAACGGGTAGTGTTTATCGTCGCGCAGGACGATGTTATAGCGGGGTCGCCGCTCCTTGATGAGATTGCTTTCCAGGATGAAGGCTTCCAGCTCGTTAGCGGTGAGCAGGTATTCCACGTCGGCGATCTGACTGACCATGCTGTGCAGCCGGTCGGCCTGGAAGCCGAGGTGACGGTCCGCGAAGTAGGACTGCACCCGCTTCCTGAGCGAGACCGCCTTGCCGACGTAGAGCAGGGAGCCGTCGGCGTCGCTGAAGAGGTAGACGCCGGGGGCGTCCGGGAGGGTGTTGACCTTTTCTCGCAGCGTCATGGGCGATTCGATGGGGGACCTCGTAAGGAGAACGGTTGCACAGTTCCCCGGCCCTGTCAAGACGGGACCCGCGACCCTAATCCGGCGGCAAGCTTCTTGCTGTTGGCGACGGGTTGGTCCCGGCTGGCCCGGGAAGACGCCAGGCGGCCGGCACCGCCCCCGTACACGGTGCCAGGGGCCGACGTTGAGGGGTGCAGACCACGCAGGCGCAGCACGTCAACGACGGCAGGATGACCTCGCGTGACACGGGACAGAGGGCGGCCGGCCCCGCGGCGGGCGGGAGTGGTCGACGGCCAGAGATCGCGAGGATCAGCCTGCCGGGAGGGCTTGGGCGACGAGGACGAGCCGCTCGCGCGCAACGATCAGGCCGACGAGGCGCTCCGCCGCTCGACTCACATGGAGCCGGAGTTGCCCCGCGTGCGTGACCAGCCGGCCGGCGAGGGTGAAGAGGGTGAAGCGTAATCGCTTGGGGCGGGCGGTGCTCAGGGCCGGTGGGAGGGCGAGGGACTTCAGCGCGCTGAGGACGTTGTAGGTGAGGAGGCTCAATCGGTACCACGCGGCGTTCGCGCCGAAGCGGCCGCAGGGCGGGACGGCCGCGCCGAGCTCGTTCTTGGTGATGGCGTGCACCAGCTCGATCGTGCCGGCCTTTTGCCAGTGCCAGCGGATGAGGTCGGCCACAGCGCCCGCGCGGTTCGTCACGACCGCCAAGTACTTCGTGTCCGAGCCGCTCGCGAAGAGCTGGCCCTGCTTCTTCCGAAACCGGAGGGCCAGGTAGCGGAGCGGCCAGGCGTCCTTCCGCCAGTCGCCCGGGGTGAACTCCACTTCGGTGCAGTGGACTGTCTCGTCGGGCCGGTCCTCGAACGCTTCCCAGGCCCGCTCGTGCACGGCGGCGCAGACGGCGTGCAAGGGCGCGGTCATGTCGGCGCTGATGGTGAAGCCGATGGGGCCGGCCGGGCCGCCGGGGCGGTGCGGGTCGGCCAGCCACTTCAGCGTCCGCTCCTCGTAACAGGCGCTGTCAGCTCGGAAGAAGAACGCGGTGACGGAGGCCGGGAGACTGGCGAAGCCCCGCTGGATGAGGGGGAGGGTCTCCATCCCCGCGGGCACGTTCCCGTCGCGGTACTCGTCCGCCACGACGAGATCCTGCTCCACCCAGTAGATGGCCGCCGGCTGGTAGCCCCGGCCCCCTTTGTAGTGGGGCAGGGCTTGTTGCTTGTGGCTCTCCTGAAGGGTGGCATCGTGATCCAGGGTCGCGGTGGTGCTCCGGCCCTGCGCGGCCACCCGGTGCACCAGGGCCGTGTTCACGCGGCCGAGGCCCTGGAGCGCGGCGTTCTCCGTGGGGATGTAGGCGACCTGCCCGGCGGGACGCGCGGCCTGGGCCTGCTGGATCAACGCGTCGTCGTGGCAGGCGTACAGGAAGTGGCGGAGGGTATCGGCCGAGGGGAGCTTCCGCCCCAAGAGGCGGCCCAGGCCGCCAGCGGCCTGGAGCACCGCGATGTCGTCGAGACAGGTGCCGCCCGCGGCGAGCAGGAGGACGAGGGCCTCGATCTTCTCCGCCTCGCGATAGCCGCTCTGGCGCTCGCGGACGTGGACGTGCTGGGCGATCGCGTGGTCCAGCCCCAGCGCACGCATGGTTTCGAGCACCAGGGGCAGCCCAGCCCGACTGGTCAGCCCGGCTGCGTCCGCGACCACGTCCACCGTGTACGGGAGGAGCCCCTGACTCATCGGGCCGCGCGCCGCTTCGGCGGTGGCCCGCCCGGGTGCGTGCCCCGCAGGAGGGCGAGGTTGACCGTGGTCAACTCGTTAAT
>JBGPQZ010000081.1:0-11134 GCA_041489335.1 Methylomirabilia bacterium | reverse complement strand
TGTTGAGCATCGTCCCCCAGCTCGGAGTGGGAGGCTGTACGCCCAGCCCGAGGAATGAGAGGATGGCCTCGGCGATGATCGCGCCCGGGATCGAGACGGTGGCCTGGACCAGGAGGGCACTGAAGATGTTCGGCAGGATGTGCCGGAGCACCATGCGGACATCCCCGCCGCCGAGCGCCCGTGCGCTCTGGACGTAGTCTTCCTGTGCCGTCGCCAGCACCAACCCGCGGGTCAAGCGGATGTAGGTGGGGGTGGCGGCCATGCCGATGGCCACGGTGGCGTTGGTCAGGGAGGGGCCCAGGATGGTGACCAGCCCGATGGCCAGGATCAGGAAAGGGAAGGAGAGCCAGGCGTCGGTGAGCCGCATGATCCCCTGGTCGATCATGCCGCGGTAAAAGCCGGCCACCAGGCCGGTCGGCACGCCCACGGCGATGGCCAGGAGGATAGAGAGCACGCCCGCCTGCATCGAGGTCCGCGCCCCCCAGACCACGCGCGAGTAGACATCCCGCCCCAGATCATCCGTCCCGAAGGGGTGTGCCGACGTCGGTGCCTTGCGGATCTGGCTCCAATTAGTGCGGATCGGGTCACCCGTCGCGAGATACGGCGCGCCGAGCGCCATCCCCGTGAACAAGAGCACGACCACGGCGCCGACGACCGCCGGAGGCCGGCGCAGGGCCCGCCGCCAGGTCCGCCGAGAGCGGATGGCCGGCGCGGACAGATCGGCCTGGTCGAGCCCTTGCCCGCCCGGCGCCGGCACGGCCCCCTCCTCACGACTCACTGGCCGACCCCTTGACGCGAATCCGCGGATTCAAGAGCGAGTAGGACACATCCACCAGGAGGTTGATCAGGACATAGGTGCTGGCCGTGATCAGGACGACGCCCTGGACCAGCGGATAATCCCGGGTGAACACCGATTCCACGATGAGCCGCCCGAAGCCGGGCACCACGAAGATCTGCTCGGTGACCACGGCGCCGCCCATCAGGGCCCCCATCTGGAGCCCCAGGATGGTGACGATCGGGATGAGGCCGTTCCGGAGGGCGTGGCGGAACACGACCACCCGTTCCGCCAGCCCCTTGCTGTAGGCGGTCCGGATGTAGTTCGCGCTCATGACCTCGATCATGCTGTTACGGGTCTGGCGCATCAGCACGGCCGCCAGCGACGCGCCGAGCACGAAGGCGGGCATGAGCATGCGCTGGAGATTGCCCAGCGGGTCCTGGAAGAACGGCACGAAGCCCGAGGCGGGCAGCAGGTGGAGCCGCACCGAGAGGAAGAGGATCAGCATGATCCCCAGCCAGAAGCTGGGGATCGAGACCCCGCAGAGGGAGACGGCGTTGGCCGCAAGATCCCAGACCGTGTTTCGGCGCACGGCCGAGAAGATGCCGGCGGGGATGGCGATCCCGATGGCGATGATCAGCGAGAAGCCGGCGAGCTGCATCGTGATCGGGAGCTTCACCGCCACCGTCTTGATCACCGGCTCCCGCGTCCGGATGGACTCCCCCAGGTCTCCCTGGAGCGCCAGTTTGAGCCAGCGGAAGTACTGCAGGGGGACGGGGTCATTCAGGCCGTACTTCGCCCGGATCTCCTGAAGGCCCGCCTCGTCCGCGTCCGTCCCGGCCATTACCCGGGCGGGATCGCCGGGGATCATGCGGACGCCGGTGAAGACGATCAAGGTGATGAGGAAGAGGGTCACGACGGAGATCGCGACCCGTTGAGCCAAGAAGTCGAGCACGCGTCAACCCTCGAATGACCAATTTGGCCATTGGGATTTGGTCATTATGCTCGTACCGCTAGTTCCAGGACGTGCCCTTGAGCCGGATCAGGCCGTCCGGCACCGCCTTGTAGTTCTTCAGGTTCTTCGGATAGGCCACGAGGTAGTTCTGGTGGTACAGGTAGATGAGGTTCCGGCGCTCCAAGACCATCTTGTCGATGGCCTCCTTGTAGAGGGCAGTGCGCTGGGCCATGTCGCTCGCCTCCCGTGCCTTG
Source organism: Methylomirabilia bacterium (assembly GCA_041489335.1). Taxonomy (GTDB): domain Bacteria; phylum Methylomirabilota; class Methylomirabilia; order Methylomirabilales; family 2-02-FULL-66-22; genus 2-02-FULL-66-22. Next base: position 9,150 of record JBGPQZ010000081.1, on the reverse strand, counting down.
TTCAGGAGGGCGTCGATGTCCTGGTTGCAGGCGCCGGTCGTGTTCAGGCTCCCCCCGCAGGTGTGGAACTGGTGGATGTTCCCGTCCGGATCCAGCCGACCGCTCCAGCCGACGAGGAAGACTTGGAGCTTGCCGTCGTCGTCATCCTTCAGGGCCGAGGCGAACTCCGAGGGCCGGAGGCTGATGTTGAACCCGGCCTCCTTGGCCATGCCCTGGATGATCTCGCCCACCCGCCGCATCTGGGGATCATTGACGACGGTCATCTCGAAGCTGTAGCCCCCGGCCAGGCCGGCATCGGCCAGGAGCTTCTTGGCCTTGGCTACGTCCCGGGTCGGGCACTTGCGGCTCTTGTCATAGAACGGGCTCACGGGAGAGATCGGCGTGCAGCCCGGCGTGTACTGGCCATCCCAGGCTACCTGGTTCAGCGCCTCGCGGTCAATGCTGAGCTCCAGCGCCTCGCGCACCCGGGGGTCGTTGGCGAGCGGCGTCCCCAGATCGACCTGCGGCGTGTTCTTCCCGTTCTTGTTGTGGAGGTTGATGGTGAGACTCTGATAGTGGAGGCCGGTGACCCTGGCCATCTCGAACCGGCCCTCCTTGCGCAGGCTGGCGGCGTCTGTCGGCGCGACCAGATGCATCATGTCGATGTCGCCCGAGCGCAGGTTGGCCAGCCGCACGTTGTCGTCGGGGATGATGCGGAACACGATCCGGTCGAACTGGGCCTGGCTCGGGTCGAAGTAGTCCTTGGACTTCTCGAGCACGATCCGGTCCTGGGGCACCCGCTCGACGAACGCCCAGGGACCCACGCAGACGGGGGCAGTGCCGAACTTGTCCCCGAGCTTATTGGCCTGGGTGGGCGAGACCGGCATGCCCGCCCGGTCGGCCAGCATCGTCACGATCGGGGAGAACGGCGCCTTGAGGCGGAGGCGTACCGTCAGGGGATCGACAACCTCGATGACGTTGACCGACTCCAGCTCGCTGCGCCGGCTGGAGCCCTTCATGGTGAGGTGGCGGTCGAGCGAGTAGCGGACCGCCTCGGCATCCATCGGGGTGCCGTCGTTGAATTTCACCCCCGAGCGCAGCTTGATGGTCACGGTCTTGCCGCCGTCGGAGAAAGTCGGCATCTCGGCCGCGAGCTGGGGATAGATCCTCAGGTTTTCATCGATCTCGTAGAGCTTCTCACACATATGCTCGTAGATGATGCGCCCCACGTAGGTCCGCGACAGGCTGGGGTCGAGGATGTCCGGGTCCTGGTTGAGCGCCACCACGAGCGTCTGCTTCGCGCTCCCCGCGTAACTGGCCCCCGGGAGGAGCGCCAGGACGGCGAGCAATCCCACGGTGATGCACAATCCCTTCATCAGCTTCCCACGCATGGCCGCCTCCTTGCCGCGAATCGGTTGGGCGTGTGTGGTTGGGGTGGGGACGCCGTCCGTACCGGCGCGACCCTCCCGCTGGTTCCACCGCACGCCCCCGCCGTCTCTGAAGAGCAACGCCCCGTCCAGACGCCTCTTCCTGGTCCCCCGGCGTCGGTGTTCTCGGGCTCGGGGCCGGCCCGGGCGCCCACCGAACGCGGGGGCAGCTTCGCGCGCAGGAGAAGCGGTGTCAAGATAAAAAAGCGCTGGGCGGGGACGGGCACCGCCCGATCAGAGCCTGCTAGCGGCCTGGCGGTTGTCCCCCGGCGATGCCCGCGACGGCTCGGCCGGACGCCCGCGGGGACCGGACGGGGATTCCTGTGGGGGGGGAGGAGGCGAACCAGGGTGAAGGGATTCGGAAGGCGGAAGGGGCGCATGAAGGTGGGAATGTCCGGGATCACCGGGTCGCGCTCGCGCGTGCCCACGGCGAGCACCTCCTTCTGGACAGGGGGCGCCGGACCCTGCGTGCGCGGCCCTTGGGCGAAGGCCGCACGGCGGTGTCGCATTCCCGCCTGCTCGTGTATCATGGGGCGCGCTCGACGGCCGGGGGCGTGCCGTGGGTCGCGCGCTGCCGGGCCAGGCGTCCTGGGACAAGTTCGGGGCTTCGGGGGATGAGGTCCCGCTTCCGAGACATGACATCGGGGGGAGGTTCATGAAACGCGTGTGCGTGTTCTGCGGGTCGAGTCCCGGGGCGCGGCCGGAGTACCGCGAGGCGGCGCGGACGCTGGCCCGCGCGCTGACGCGGCGGGGGATCGGGCTCGTGTACGGCGGCTCGCGGGTCGGCATCATGTACGAGATCGCCGCCGCGGCGCTCGAGGCCGGCGGTGAGGTCATCGGCGTCATCCCGCAGGATCTGGTGAACAAGGAGGTTGCCTTCACGGAGCTCACCGACCTGCGCGTCGTCTCTTCCATGCACGAGCGCAAGGCGCTGATGGCGGAGCTGTCGGACGGCTTCATCGCCCTGCCCGGCGGGCTGGGCACCCTGGAGGAGCTGCTGGAGGTGCTGGCCTGGGCTCAGCTCGGCCTCCACCAGAAGCCCTGCGGCCTGCTGAACGTCTGCGGATACTTCGACGCGCTGGTGGGCTTCCTGGGTCACGCCGTGGGCCAGCGGTTCATGAGACCGGAACACCTCGCGATGCTCCTGGTCGAGGAGCACCCCGAGGCGCTGCTGACGCAGTTTGCCCACTACGTTCCGCCGCGGGTGGACAAGGCCGCCTGGGCCTTCGAGATGGCCAAGGGCGTGGACTGACCCGGCGCGACTCCTGCGGGTCCTTTCCCCTTGACTCCGCTCCGCGTCCGGGGGTAGCGTTTTCCTGGTGGGAGACCTCCCCTGCGGTTCCGCTGGCGGGGAATCCTATGGCGATCGGGAAGGCCCTTCTCTGCCGCATGTAATTCGGTTACGCTCCCGGCAGCCTCGGACCGTTCCGGCGCGAAGGAGGCGCCACCAAACAACCTACCGATAGGCGGTGGCCGTGTCCCGGCGCAGACTCAGGGGAGGCGGATTTCCCGGATGGAGTCGTACACCTTCCGGGCATCGCCTAGGGGCGGCCATTTGAGGATCTCCAGCGCGTCCGCCACGTAGTCGGGATGGCGCATCCCCACCAGGACGGCCGTGACGCCCGGGGTGCTGGCCAGGACCCAGAGGGCCTTGCGCGAGAGGGACTCGGATCGTCGCGCCAGCGGCAGGTGCGGGTTGACGGCGGCGGCCACGCGGTTGCTCTGCGCCTGGCTCTGGCGGGCGGCCCGCAGCCGGAAGATCTCCAGCAAATCATCGAGCGCGGGAAGATAGCGGTCGCGCCAGGCTCCCCAGGCCTCGGCGAAGGGGCCGGCGAGAGACTGATCCAGCATGGTGACGAGCTGGGCGACCGCAGGCGTGATCATCTGCTCCTCGACCTGCTGCCAGTGATCGAGGCCCTGGATACGATCGGCGAGGGCGTGGAGCTGATCCGCCCAGTGGAACCACTCGGTGGGAGGCGGGGCGTCCTTGCCCGCTCGCAGCCGCGAGCCGATCTGGGCTCGATATTCCTCCTCCAGCTCGGCCACCCTCTGCAGCGCCTCCTCCGGGGATGCCCCGACCGCGTCTCCGCCAATCGGGACATCGGCGAGGCGGATCAAGGCCTGACCGGCGAAGGCGTTCAAGGGGCGGTTCGTGAGGACGGCGATCCCGGCCTCGGCCGCCACCTCCAGCAGGCTGCGCCCTCCGTCGGGGCCGGCAGTTCCCTGGCGGATCGCGCCCGACTCGCAGAGGTTCAGGGGCACCTCGAGGACCCGGCAGTGGTGATCGGCCCCGCCCGCCTCGCGCGCCGATTCGAGCATCCGCGAGAGCGAGGTCGCCTCGGGATCGTCGGGAGGCGCGACCGCGGTGTTGGAGGAGACCCCGTACCACCCGATTCGACCCGCGCGGACCTGCGACTCCAGGAAGGCGAACGCCTCGGCGAGCCGCCGATAGAACTCCTGCCGCCCCTCGTCGAGGTTTCCCGCGCGACGCTTTGTGGCGTCGGAGAGGAAGTACTCCGGGTTGTGCAGGAGGCAGACGTCCAGCGTCGTAAGCTGCAGCCGGTCCAGGGAGCGGGAAAGCTGGTCCTTGAGCCAGTCCGGGTGCAGGCAGTGCCAGCAGCCGTCCATGTACTTCACCATCTCGGGGAACGGATTCCCCGCGGCCTCGCGCTCCTCGGCGATCGCCAGATTCTGGCCCTGGACGTAGCCGATCTTCGAGACGACCACGACCGCTTCGCGCGGTAGACGCCCTTCGCGCTCTAGGTCGGCCAGGACCGATCCCACCAGCCGCTCGCTTCCCCCGTCGGTGTAGTTGGTCGAGGTGTCGATCAGGGTGCAGCCGCCGGTGAGCGCAGCGATCAGCGCCTCGCGGCAGGAGGGGGTCTCGTCGTCCACGCGGTAGCCGCCGAAGCCCAGTCGGCTGACGGTGAGCCCCGTGGTGCCGAGGGGAACGTAGCCGTGGGCGAGGCCCGCCCCCCGGCAGCGCGCGGCCAGGGCGGCCGTGCCCGCGGGGGTCGCCCGCCCGCCCCGCTTCACGGCGAGGCTGGTCCGCACGTCGCTCGCTTCCCGGCTGGCCCGATCGCTCAGAGCCTGATCGAGCCCGGATGGCTCCGTGACCGGGGCCTGGCAGGCGAAGTCCCGGCAGACATAGAGGGCGGCCTTGCCGCCGACCAGGCCCCTGCCCCGAAGGAGCGGCAGGTCGGGAGCGGGACCGGAGGACGGATCGTGATGGGCGAGGATGCGGTTGGGGAGGAAGCGGCACCCGATCGCGGCGCGCAGCGCCTCGAACCCCGGCTCGCCGGGCGTGCCGATCAGGGCCAGCTCGACCGGCCCCTCCAGGAGGAAGTCCACCACCAGGAGGCTCTTGCAGAAGGCCCGCGGGACCTGCGTGATGCCCTTGCCGTAGGCCTGAATGGCGGCCGCGGCCGCCTCGCGCCAGTCGGAGCGATCCAGGTGGAAGGAGAGCCGGGCCAAGACGGAGGCGGCGGCGGCGTTGGCGCTCGGAATGGCGCCGTCGGCCCCCTCGCGGTGCCGGACGATCAGAGACTCGTGGCCTGCGGCCGTGGCGCAGAAGCCGCCGGCCGGATCGGCGAACTCGGCGAGGATCCGCTCCGTCAGATGGGCGGCCTCGGCGAGGTAGCGCGTCTCGCCGCCCGCCTCGTAGAGATCCACCAGGCCCTCGGCCAGGAAGGCGTAATCTTCCAGATAGCCGGGAAGATGCGCCTTCCCGGTGCGATACGTCCGGAAGAGCCCGCCGTCCGGGCGCCTGAGCGCCGCCAGCAGGAAGTCCGCGCAGCGCGTCGCGGCGGCGAGATGGCGCGGGTCCCCCAGCACCCGATGGCCCTCGGCCATCGCCCCGAGCATCAGACCGTTCCAGGCGGTGAGGACCTTGTCGTCCAGGCCAGGCGGCACCCGCCTCCGGCGGGCTTCGGAGAGCTTGGCGCGACCCGCCTCGAGGCTCCGCGCGAGGTCGGCGGGACCGAGTCCCAGCCGCGACGCAACCCGCGGGAGGGGCCGCGGCGTGTGCGGGATGCTCTTCCCCTCCCAGTTGCCCTCGTCGGTGATGTCGTAGTAGACGCAGAGCTTCCCGGCCTCCTCGGGGCCCAAGACCGCCTCGACCTCGGCCGGAGTCCAGACGAAGAACTTGCCCTCCACGCCTTCCGAATCCGCGTCGGTGGCGGAGTAGAAGGCGCCCTCGGGGCCGGTCATCTCGCGCAGGATGTAGTCCAGGATCTCGCGGGCGATCCCGGCGTAGAACGGATTCCCCGTGACCTGGAAGCCCTCCAGGTAGACCCGGGCGAGGAGGGCGTTGTCGTAGAGCATCTTCTCGAAGTGGGGGACCAGCCAGCGCTCGTCGGTGGAATAGCGCGTGAAGCCGCCACCGATCTGATCGTACATCCCCCCCTGGGCCATGCAGTCCAGGGTCTTGGTCGTCATGGCGAGCGCCTCGGGATCACCGGTCTTGCGGTGGTGCCGCAGGAGGAGGGCGAGGTTCGTGCCGGGCGGAAACTTCGGCGCCGGCGTGAAGCCGCCGTACGTGGGATCGAAGGAATCCTTCAATGCCGCGACGGCGGTCCGGATCTCGGCCTCGCCCACGCCCCTGCCCGGCGTGGCCTGGGCCTGCTCCCGGAGGTGCGCGGAGAGCCCCGCGGCCTGCTCCACGATCTCGTCCCGCTGGCTCTCCCAGACGGAGGCGATCTGGGTGAGGAGGCTCTGGAAGCCCGGTCGGCCGAAGCCGTCGGTCGGCGGGAAGTAGGTCCCGGCGAAGAATGGCTGCTGGTCCGGCGTGAGGAAGACGGTCATGGGCCAGCCGCCCTGCCCCCCGCTCAGGGCCAGTGTCGCGGCCATGTAGATGTCGTCGAGGTCGGGCCGCTCCTCCCGATCCACCTTGATGTTCACGAAATGGCGGTTCATCAGATCCGCGATAGCCTCGTTCTCGAACGACTCCCGCTCCATCACGTGGCACCAGTGGCAGGAGGAGTAGCCGATGCTGAGCAGGATCGGCTTGTTCTCGGCCTTGGCCCGCGTGAGCGCCTCCGGCCCCCACGGGTACCAGTCCACGGGGTTATGTGCGTGCTGGAGGAGGTAGGGGCTGGTCTCGTGGATCAGGCGGTTCACGCGGCGCGGGGCGGCGGACTCGGTCATCGTGTGTCTCCGGGATGGTGATCGTTGGCGATCAGTCAGTTCAGGCGGGCGCGCACCTCACACAGACTCATCGGATCGGCCCGTGGGCTCCGCCGGCGTGAGCTGCTTCAGCAGGCTCGACTCCCGCTGGTAGAAGCCCTCGGTGTGGAAGGAGTCGGGCAGGCGCAGGAGCGCGTAGTCCAGGTGGTGGCACAGCTCATGGAGGAGCGTCCGCAGGAAGGTCCGGAACTTGACGATCTCATGGCGCTGGGCCGTCCGCATCCAGACCGTGACCTGCGCCGGATGGCCCGGGCGAGACGACGTGTACAGCCCGTGGAGCTCGCCCCAGTGCTGGGACGGCCGGACCGCCAGCACCCGCACCGAGAGGGGCGGCACCTTGAGCGTCATCGTCATCCGGGTAAGGAGCGATTCCGCCGCGACCTCGACCCCCAGGCGGTCCTCGATGGCCAGGGCCTCGGCCAGGCGATCCACCAGCGGGCGGAGGTCCTTCGCCTCCGGCAGCGGGATCGCGGAAATCCCGTCGCTCCGACGGTAGATCCGCTGCTGGGTCTTGGTCAGACGCTGAAAGTAGGCGAAGGGCACCGAGTCGTCTCCTCCGGCGGCCTCCATGTTCGGGCACGGCCACGCCAGACGCTAGCAGGGGAAGGGAGAGAGCGCAAGGGAGGAGCGGGGGAAGGGGGGAGACGCAATTGCGAATGCGGAATGCGTGAATGCGGAATGCGAAATGAGAGGGGTGGCACGGGGGCAGAGGGAGAAATGGCCCGGCGGCATGGCAGAGGCGCCGCCGGGCCGTTCCGTCCAGCAAGGGAGAGTTTCTCGAGTCAGCGACCACCCAGGCCGACGGCGATCCGGGCCTGGATGGCCTCGGAGGCGGCCTTGTCGCCGAACATCCCGATGCGGATCTTCACGCGGGCGGCATCGCTCCCGACGGGCTCGACCTTGATGTCCACCGCGGTGTCGTCCGCCCGGCGCGCCTCGATGATCCCACCCAATGCGTCCTTCTCGCTCTTCGCCACGCGGATGTTCATTTGCTTCAGGGCGTTCTGCGTCGCCGCCCAGACCCGCTCGTAGGCGGCTCCGTGGACCTGGGAGTGCTCGCCCTTGATGTAGGCCACGGTTCCCGCCCCCGCCCCCGCCCCGGCGACCAGGGCGACGCACCCGGACAGGCTCGGCGACAATACCAGGGCCAACGCGACGAGGGCCCACCGGCAATCTCGAAGACCTCGCTTCATCTTCATCTCTCATATCTCCGTTGTGCAAGACCGGCGATCGGGCACCAAGGCAATCCGGCGATCGGGCACCAAGGCAGTTGGGCAATCGAGCGACCCGGCAATCCCGGTTGCCGTATCGCCGGGTCGCCCAATGCCTATGCGCCGAGCCGCTCGGCCAGCTTCTCCAGGAAGACCTTCGATTCCTTGTACTGGGCCTCCACGTCCGGCACGCCGCCCACGTCCACGGCGACGTAGCCGGAGAAGCCGTGCTTCTTCAGGGCCGAGAAGAGGCCGTCCCAGTCCACGGTCCCACGGCCGACCGCCAGGTGCTCGTTGGTGCGGCCGTCGTTGTCCGAGGCGTGCACGTAGTGGATGCGGCTTCCCAGCTTCTCGACGCAGAGCGGGAGGATCTCCTTCTGGGCGTGCTGGTGGCCGGTGTCCAGGACGGCGCCGAAGTTGTCGGCGTCCACCGCGTCCATCAGGCGGAGGAGGGCGTCGGTGTTGCTGATGATCTCGCCCACCCGCGGCTCCAGGCAGAACTTGAGGTCGGCGCGCGCCGCCTCATCGGCGCAGGTCCCGATGCTGTCCACGAGCCAGCCCCAGAGGGCGTCCCAGCGGAAGGCCGGGTCCACCTTGACCTCGAACCGCTGGCCGTACTTGATGGCCTCCTGGTAGGGGGCCTCGCCCACGAACTCGAGGGGCGGCGTGAAGCTGTCGCTCTGGATCGTCTCGCAGCCGAAGAAGGCGGCCGCCTCCACCGCCAGCTTGAAGAGGTCGATGGCCTGGACGCGCTTCGCCTTCTCGGGGTGGACCAGGTCGGGCAGGACCGGGCAGAAATTCACGATCGTGAGCCCGAGGTCGTCACACCGCCGCTTCAGCCCCTCCCGCTCGGCGTGCACGGCCCGGAGGTTTTCCTCCCGCACGCCTTCCAGCTCGACGTCCGTGAAGCCGAGGGCGGCCATCTCCTTCAGGGCCCGGTGCGTGTCGGCCAGGCTGGGCGGGTACCCATACTTCGTGATCGCATACAACCAACAGCAACTGATCTTCATGATTCGTCCTCACTCCAGAATGTATGGCCCCAGGTTCCGCCGTGACCGGGCGTGCGACCCCTGGAGCGCTGCTATGGCCCGCACGGGCCGGATTCAATAGTCGGACCGACCGCCCGAGACGTCGGAAACGACGCCGGTCAGGAAGCTGGCCTCGTCCGAGGCCAGGGAGCAGATGACCGCCGCGCTCCGCTTGCCCCTCCCGAAGGATCGCAGGCGAGCGCGGGCGTCGTTCCGGTCGAGCGCATCATACGCTGAAACCGGTCGGCCGGGCAACCGACTTTGAAGGGGCGGCGCGGATGGGGATCCACCGGCCGGACAATCGGTTGCTGACGCGGGATC
>JBGPQZ010000080.1:0-11302 GCA_041489335.1 Methylomirabilia bacterium | reverse complement strand
GGGAGGCCCGACGGCACCTAGAGGGCGAGATTTCCGGGCTCACCTCGGACGTCGATCGCCAGCGCGGCCGCCTCGGCTCCCTCCGGGAGCTGCAGGTGCAGTTCGCGGACTTCTCCGAGGGGAGCAAGCTCCTGCTCCAGGCGGCACGCGACCGGCGCCTCCGCGGGATCCTGGGCCCGCTGGCCGAGGCGGTGGAGAGCGCCCCGCGCCACGAGAAGGCGCTGGAGGCCATCCTCGGGATCCACCTGCAGGGGGTCCGCGTGCAGACCTGGGCCGAGGCGCAGGAGGCCCTGGCGCACCTGTTCCGCTCGGCCGAGGGCCGCGCGACCCTCGTCGGCCCGGTGCCCACGGGCGAGGGTGCCTGGGGACGCCGCGTGCGGGACGACTTGGCCGCTGGCCTCGCCGACCTGCCGAAGGAGCTCTCCGCCCAGGTCGAGGGCTTGGCCCTCGACCTCGTGCGGATCCCGGCCGGGACCGAGCCCTGGGTGGCGAACCTCCTGGCAGACGCCGCCATCGTGAGCAGCCTGGATGCCGCTCTCGCCGTCGCCCGCGAGCTGCCCGGGCCCTTCACGCTGGCCACGCTGGCGGGCGAGGTCCTGACCCATCGCGGGGCGCTCACGGGGGGCACGCCGGCACCCCAGGGCTTGCTCGGGAAACGGCGCGAACTCCGCGAGCTGGAGGAGGCCCTGGCCATCAGCGAGGTCGGCCTGTCCGGCCTGCGCGAGGCCCTGGCCATCGTGAGCGACGAACTGAGAATGGCCGAGGCCGCCGCGGAGGCGGCCGGCAAGGCCGAGCGGCAGGCCGAGCTGGACCTCCTGGCCATCGAGAAGGACCTGGAGGCGCGGCGCGCCGAGGAGGCGCGGCTCAGCCAGCAGCTCGAACTCTTCGGGATCGAGCTGCAGGGCGTGGAGGCCGACCTAGCCCACCTCGAGCACGAGGCGGAGGCGCTGCGCGGCGCCCTCGGCGGGCGGGAGGCGCGCGCCGCCGAACTCTCCGCCCAGGTGGCCGCGGCGGAGGCGGCCGTGAGCGGCCTGCGCGGAGAGCGCGAGCAGGCGGCCGCCCGTCTGTCCGATCACCGGGTCACTCTCACCGCGCAGCTCGCCAGCCGGGACGAGACGCTCCGCGACTTGACCCGGATGCGGGACGAGCTCGGCGAGGCCGAGGCGGCCGTGGCGGACCTCACGGCCGAGGTGGCGGAACTGGCGCGCCTGCGGACCGAGCGAGGGGCCGAGCAGGAGCGGCTGCGCGGGGAGCTGGCGCGCCTGCGCGAGACGGAGGCCGGGCGCGAGACGGCCCTGGTCCAGGCGCAGGAGGCACGGGCCGCCACGCAGGCCGCGATCCAGGAACAGGAGGAGGCCCTGCGGACGAAGCGCCACGACGAGGCGGACCTCACGGCCGCCCTCGCCAGCCTGGAGGCTCGGCGGGGCGAACTGAAGATCTCCCTCACCCACCTGGAGCAGGACCTCTGGCAGGACCACGCCCTCAGCACGGCCGACCTTTCCGAGCGCTTCGCCTCCTTCGAGATGGAGGTGGAGGCGGCCCAGGCCGAGCTGGAGGAGCTCCGGGTCAAGCTTCAGGAGATGGGCCCGGCCAACCTGGGCGCCCTGGAGGAATATGAGGCCCTCTGCCAGCGGCACGAGTTCCTCACGTCCCAGGCGGAAGACCTCGCCCGCTCCCTGACGGCGCTGCGCCAGGCCATCGCCGAGATCAACAAGACGATCCAGACGCTGTTCAGCTCGACGCTGGAGGCGGTCAACCAGCAGTTCGACCGCTTCTGGCGCCGGCTCATCGGCGGCGGCAGCGCGCAGTTGCGCCTGGTCGAGCCGGTCGTGGACGAGGGGGACGGCACGCCCGAGGCGGAGCCGGGCGTGGAGATGCTGGTCCGCTTCCCGGGGAAGCGGCCGACGGTGCTCTCCCTGCTCTCGGGCGGCGAGTGCGCCCTGGCGGCCATGGCCCTGCTCCTGGCCCTGTTTGCCGTCCGGCCCAGCCCCTTCTGCGTCCTGGACGAGGTGGACGCGCCGCTGGATGACGCCAACGTGGAGCGCTTCGTCACCGTCATCCGGGAGATGGCCGAGCAGTCCCAGTTCATCGCCATCACCCACAACAAGCGCACCATGGAGGCGGCCAGCATCCTGTACGGAATCACCATGCAGGAGGAAGGCGTCTCCAACATCATGTCGGTTCGCATGATGGCCGCCGCCTGAGCGAATTGACGATTGCAGATTGTCGATTGACGATGGTCTCAGGATTCTTCACACGCCTCCGCGACGGCCTCAAGAAGACCCGAGACGGCCTGATCGGAAAGATCGAAACGATTCTCGCCGGGCCCGCCCTGGACGAGGCCGCCCTGGACGGGCTGGAGGAGGCCCTCCTCGCCGCCGACCTCGGGCCCGCGGTGACCGCGGCCGTCATGGAGGCCGCGCGGGCGGCCTTCCGGCGCGAGGGGGCGACGACCTCCGAGACCATGCGGGCCCTCCTGGCGGCCCGCATCGCCGAGCTGCTCACCCTCCCCGCCCCGCTGCGGCCCCAACCGGCTGCGCCCCCGCACGTGACCCTGTTCGTGGGGACGAACGGCTCAGGCAAGACCACCACCATCGCCAAGCTCGCCAAGCGGTATCGCGACGCCGGCGAGAGCGTCCTCTTGGCCGCCGGGGACACCTTCCGTGCCGCCGCCATCGAGCAGCTCACGATCTGGGGGGAGCGCATCGGGGCGGACGTCATCGCCCACCAGCAGGGCGCCGATCCCGCCGCGGTGGTGTTCGACGCCTGCAAGGCGGCCGCGGCCCGGCGCGTGGACCGCCTGCTCATCGACACCGCCGGGCGGCTGCACACCAAGAGCAACCTGATGGAGGAGCTGAAGAAGGTGCACCGCGTCATCGCCCGCGAGATCCCGGGCGCCCCTCATGAGACCCTCCTGGTCCTGGACGCGATCACCGGCCTCAACGCCATCGCCCAGGCCCGGGAATTCCATCAAGCGGTCGCGGTGTCGGGCCTGGTGGTGACCAAGCTGGACGGCACGGCCAAGGGCGGGGCGGTCGTAGCCATCGCGCGCGACCTCGGGATCCCCGTCCGCTACGTGGGCGTGGGCGAGTCCTCCGACGACCTCCAGCCCTTCGATCCGCACGAGTTCGCCGCCGCCCTCTTCTCGTAAGCGACGCTGCCGGCTTTCACCTTGACCTTCCTCCGTCCACGGTGCTATCTTTCACGGATTAAACCGAGGAATGACGCAAGGTTCCGCGCACATGGCCGATCCGACCGAGATTGACCGGAGGCATATGCGGCGGGCGCTGGAGCTGGCGGCGCGCGCCCGGGGGCACACCAGCCCGAACCCGATGGTCGGGGCCGTCCTGGTCCGAGACGGGGCCGTCATCGGCGAGGGCTTGCATGCCTTCGCGGGCTCCGACCACGCGGAGGCGATCGCCCTCCGCGAGGCCGAGGGGGACGCGGCGGGAGCGACGCTCTATGTGAACCTGGAGCCCTGCTGCCACTACGGCCGGACGCCCCCGTGCGTGGACCAGATCGTCCGCGCGGGCATTCGGCGCGTGGTGGCGCCGTGCGAGGACCCGAACCCGGCCGTCCGCGGGAAGGGCTTCGCGGCCCTGCGGGCGGCCGGCATCCAGGTGGACGTGGGGCTTTGTGCCGAGGAGGCGCGCCGCCTCAACGAGGCCTTCTTCTCCTTCATCCGACTGGGCCGCCCCTTCGGGATTCTCAAGGCTGCCGCCAGCCTGGACGGAAAGATCTCGACGCGAACGGGGGACTCCCGCTGGATCACCGGGGAGAGCGCGCGCCAGCACGTCCACCATCTGCGCAACGAGGTGGACGCGGTCCTGGTGGGCATCGGGACCGTCCTGCGGGATGATCCCCTGCTCACCACGCGGCTCGGCATCCCGGATCAGCGGGACCCCACCCGGGTGATCGTGGACAACCTGGCCCGGCTGCCCCTGCGAGCCAAGGTGATCAACCGGTCCTCCACGGCCCCCACCATCCTGGCGGTCTCGGAAACGGCCCCGCGGTCCCGCCTGGAGGCGCTCGAGCGCGAGGGGGTGCAGATCATCGTCGTGCCGGGCAGCCCGCGCCGCGTCTCCCTCCGGAACCTGATGGAGGCACTGGGGAAGCTCGGCTTCCTGTCGGTGATGATCGAAGGCGGAGCCGAGATCAACGCCTCCGCCCTGCGGGAGGGCGTGGTGGACAAGGTGCTCCTCTTCCTGGCCCCCATCCTCATCGGGGGGAAGGCCGCCCCGACGGCGGTGGGTGGGGACGGGATCGAACTGCTGGAGCAGGCGATCCGCCTCCGCGACGTGCGCATCGAACGCTTTGCCGAGGATATCCTGATCGAGGGGTATCTGCACTAACCCCGACCCTCCCCGAGGCGACCAGAGGATCTATGTTCACCGGGATCATCGAGGCCGTGGGCAGCGTGCGCGCCCTGACGCAGAAGCGGGGATACACCCGCCTCGAGATCGTCGCGGGGCCCGTCCTGCAGGCGTGCCGGATCGGCGACAGCATCGCCGTGGAGGGGGCGTGCCTCACCGTGACCCGCATCGTCGGCGAGACCTTCGCGGCCGATCTCTCGGCGGAGACGCTCGCCCGAACGACGCTCGGCGATCTCCGGGTGGGCGCCCCGGTCAATCTGGAGCGCCCGCTCCGCCTGGGCGATCGCCTGGGGGGGCATCTCGTGACCGGCCATGTGGATGGGACCGGCCAGATCCTGGCACGTATTCCGCAGGGTGGCGGTGCGCTCTTCCGGATCCGGTTCCCGCAGCAGCTGGCGCCGCTCCTGGTCCCAAAGGGCTCGGTGGCCGTGGACGGAATCAGCCTGACGGTGGCCGAGCTTCACGGCGACGTCTTCGGCGCGGCCCTCATCCCCCACACCCTGGAGCACACCACCTGGGGAAATAAAAGGGCGGGGGCTCGCGTCAACATCGAGGCCGACCTCGTCGGCAAGCACGTCACGCGTTTTGCCGCGAAGGGAGGGCGTGTCCACGCCGATGGGCCTCTCACCCTGGCGGTCCTAAAGGAACACGGGTTCGCATGAAGACTCCGAAGGGCTCGCCCCCCCCTCCGCCGGCCTCCCGGCCTCTCCGCACCGCGAGGACGGGCGGCCGCCCGCGGGGGACGGCCAAGAATGAGAAGACCGCGCGTGATCTCGACCGGCCGCGGCGCGCCTCGTCCGTCCGCTTCGCGTCGATCGAGGAGACCATCCGGGACATCCGGGACGGGAAGATGGTCATCGTCGTGGACGACGAGGACCGCGAGAACGAGGGCGATTTGACGATCGCCGCCGAGAAGGTCACGCCCGCCATCATCAACTTCATGGCGGCCCACGGACGCGGCCTGATCTGCCTGCCCATCCTCGGGGAGCGGCTCGACCAGCTCAAGATTCCGCCCATGGTGGCGGAGAACACCTCGGCCTTCGAAACCGCCTTCGCCGTCTCGGTCGAGGCCAAGCACAAGACCAGCACCGGCATCTCGGCCTACGACCGCGCGGTCACCGTCAAGACCATCCTGGACCCCAAGACCCAGTCCGAGGATCTGGCGCGCCCGGGCCACATGTTCCCGCTGCGGGCGCGGGAAGGGGGCGTGCTCACCCGCGCCGGCCAGACCGAGGCCGCCGTGGACCTGGCCCGGCTGGCGGGCCTCTACCCCGCCGGCGTGATCTGCGAGATCATGAACCCCGACGGGACCATGGCCCGCGTCCCGGCCCTGGCCAAGTTCGCCAAGCGCCACGGCCTCAAGCTGATCACCATCAAGGACCTGATCGACTACCGGATGAAGCGGGAGAAGTTCGTGAGCCGCCTGGCCACCACGGTCCTGCCCACGCGGCACGGCAGCTTCCGGACGATCCTCTACCACAGCCAGGTGGACCACAAGCACCACCTGGCCCTCGTGCAGGGAGACATCCGACCGGGCGAGCCGATCCTGGTCCGGGTCCACTCCGAGTGCCTCACGGGAGATGCCCTGGGGTCCCTCCGCTGCGACTGCGGGGCGCAGCTGGACACCGCCCTGGCGCGCATCGCCGAGGAAGGGCGAGGCGTCTTGCTCTACATCCGCCAGGAGGGACGCGGGATCGGCCTGGCCAACAAGATCCGGGCCTACGAGCTGCAAGACCAGGGTTTCGATACGGTGGAGGCCAACGAGAAGCTCGGCTTCAAGCCGGATCTCAGGGACTACGGCGTGGGGGCGCAGATCCTCGTGGACCTGGGCGTCTCGAAGCTCCGACTGATGACCAACAACCCGCGGAAGATCGTGGGACTGGAGGGCTACGGCTTGCAGGTGGTGGAGCGGGTCCCCCTGGTGATCCCTCCCACCGCCACGAATCTCGGCTACCTGCGGACGAAACAGCGGAAGCTGGGGCACCTCCTCATCTCTCCAACCTCCCCTCGCCCCCAGGCTGACGGCGGGCGCACCGATCCACAGGCGCCGCCTAGGCCCGGCCGGGTCAGGCGGTAGGGGGCCCCCGGCGAAGGAGGACACATGGCGCGCGTGGTAGAAGGCCAGCTGACGGCCAAGGGATTCAGCTTCGGCATCGTGGCGAGCCGGTTCAACGACTTCATCACCGCCCGCCTGCTGGAGGGGGCGCTGGATGCCCTGCGGCGACACGGGGCGGAGGAGGAGCGGATCGTCATCGCCAAGGTGCCCGGATCCTACGAGATTCCGCTGGTCGCGAAACGGATGGCCGCCTCGCAACAGTACGATGCCGTCATCTGTCTGGGGGCGGTGATTCGGGGGGCGACCCCGCACTTCGACTACATCGCCAGCGAGGTGGCCAAGGGGATCGCCATGGCCGGCCTGGAGACCGGGGTCCCCATCGCGTTTGGCGTCCTGACCACCGACTCCATCGAGCAGGCCGTCGAGCGGGCCGGCAGCAAGGCGGGCAACAAGGGCTTCGACGCCGCCTGCTCGGCCATCGAGATGGCGAACCTGATGCGCGAACTGAAATAGACACGGCCGCAAGCCCTTGGCCATTGGCCGGTAGCTTCGAATCGCGATCGGAGCAAGGGTGGGTGGCTAAGGGCTAACGGCCAGGGGCTGCTTTTCATGGGGAAACGACGAAAGGCGCGGGAGTTCGCGGTGATGCTGCTCTACGAACTGGACTTTCGCCCCGGAAACCTGAACCGCGTGCTGGAGGAGTTCTGGCGGGAGCGCGCGGTTCCCCCCGAGGTGCAGTCGTTCGCCGAGGCCCTGGTGCGGGGGGCGGCGGACAAGACGGCCGAGCTCGATCAGATCATCCAGGCCAACGCGGCGCACTGGAGCCTGGCGCGGATCGCCCCGGTGGAGCGGAACATCCTGCGCTTGGCGGCCTATGAGCTGCTCTACCGCGACGACATCCCGGAGCGCGTGGCCATCAATGAGGCGATCGAGTTGGCCAAGCTCTACGGCAGCGAGGAATCGGGCGCCTTCGTGAACGGCATCCTCGACCAGATCCGTCTCCACCTGCACCCGCCGCAACAGGCCCCTGCCTAAGATGCAGATTCGCGAGATCGCCGAGGCCCTCGAAGACATCCGCACCGAGGTGCTGGTGCTATTTCACCTGGAGGACGAGCCCGCCCCCCGCGGACACCTGGGGCGCGCCGATTGGATCCTCCTGAGCGCGCTCTCCCACCTCCGGGTTCGGGGCAAGTTCGCGGGGGCCCGGGGCGCGGCCGCCCTCTTCTCCCCCAACGGGAAACTCAAGGCCGAGCGGGTCCTGGTGGTCGGCCTGGGGCCGCGGGGAGGCTTCTCCAAGACCGCCCTGTACCGCCTCTCCTACCAGGTGGCCCAGACGATCCTCAGCCTCGGCTGCACCGACGTCGCCCTCGATCTTCCCTTCCGCGCCTTCCCGCACGAGCGCCCCGACCGCATCCGCCGCGCCTTCCTGGAAGGGTTCACGGCGGAACTCCGGCGGGGGCGACCCGGGATCACCTTCACCGTCGGCGTGCTGTCGCCGCCCGACGGCAACTGACGCGACTCGGAACCAACTACGATACCCGGACCGTGTCCCCTGGTCGACACCGCGCCAACTCGGTTGCGCTGTCACGCATCGGAATGAAAGGGAGAGGCTATGAAGCTGAGCTGCTTACCGGTCTCCTTTTTCGCGGACATTTTCGGCGGGAGGATGCCACTCCAGGAATGGCTGCGCTTGGCGGGAACGGTGGGCCTGGATGCGACGGACTTCAGCATCCGTTTTCTGGACAGCCATACCGAGGGGTACCTCAAGGGTGTGCGGCAGCAGATCGAGGACGCGGGGCTCAGGCTGGGGATGATCGCGTGCTATTCCGACTTTACCCGGCCGGAGGCCGTCGAGCGGGAGCGGGAGCGGAACGAGATGCGCCGCAATCTCGCCTCCGCGGCGCTGCTGGGCGCGAAGTTCGTCCGCGTCACGGCGGGCCAGGGCCGGCCCGGCCTGGATCGGGACACGGCCATCGGTTGGGTGGCGGAGGGCATCGGGAGCCTCCTGGACGACGCGGCCCGGCTGGGTCTGCAGCTCGTCTTTGAGAACCACACCAAACCGGGGGTCTGGAACTACGCCGACTTCGCCCAGCCCCTCGACATCTTCTTCGCCATCCTGGACCGCTTGCGGGGCACGTCCCTGGGCGTCAACTTCGACACCGCCAACACGCTGGTCGTCGAAGCCGACCCCCTGGAGGTGTTGGCCCGGGCGCAGGACCGCGTGGCCACGGTCCACGCCAGCGACACCCGGCGCCGTGGGATCCTGGAGCCAGTGGTGTTGGGCACGGGCCTGGTGCCATTCCCGCAGATTTTCCAGGCCCTGCGGCAGGCTGGCTTCGATGGCTGGATCTGCATTGAAGAGGCTAGCGGCCGGGGCATGGAAGGAATCCGTCAGGCCGTCGACTACGTGCGCCGGACCTGGGCGGCGAGCTCTCCTCAGACGACCCGCTGAGGCACGGAGCGCGGCGAGAGGTCATGACGCCGGGAGCGCTCACAGGGCTTGGGAGATCAAATGGTGCTGTCAAGCGCAAATCGGGGGAACGCTGCGGCCGGATGGCTGTGGGCGGAAAAGAAACGGGCCGCAGGGTGATGCGCACTCCCTGCGGCCCGTGGCGTCTTCGCCGTCGGTGCGGCAGAACCTTAGCGCTGCTTCTTGACTTCGGTCCGAGCCAGCTTTTCGTAGTACCGGATGATGGCCGAATGGTCGGCCTCGCCCATCCCGTCCACCTTCAGGGCCTGCATGATCTCCATGACCGCCGCGGTCAGGGGCAGGGGCACCCCCACCTCGTGGCCGACGGCCAGGGCGTTGTTCAGGTCCTTGATGTGCAGGTTGATCCGGAAGCCGGGCTTGATGTTCCGCGCCAGGGCCATGGGCGCCTTGGTATTCAGGACCGTGCTGCCGGCCTGACCGCCCTTGATGGCCTCGAACACCAACTCGGGATCCACGCCCGCCTTGGCCGCCAGGACCAGCGCCTCCGACATGGCGGCGATGTTCAGGGCCACGATGATCTGGTTCGCCAGCTTGGTCACGTTGCCGGCCCCGATCTCACCGCACAGCACCACGCTGGCCCCCATGCGCTTCAGGATGGGGAAGGCCTCGTCGAAGTCCGCCTTCTTGCCGCCGCACATGATGGACAGGGTCCCGTCGATGGCCTTGGGCTCTCCGCCGCTCACCGGCGCGTCCACGAACCGGATGTTCTTCTTGGCCAGCTCGGCCCCGACCTCCTTGGAGACGGTCGGGTCGATGGAGGACATGTCCACCACCAGGGAGCCCGCCTTGGCGCCCTCGATCACGCCCTTGGGGCCCAGGACGGCCGCCTTCACGTGCGGGGAGTTCGGCACCATGGTGATGATGAGCGGGCACTGCTGCGCCACAGCCTTGGGGCAGTCGGCCCCCTTGGCACCCGCCGCCACGACTTCCTGCATGCCGGCCGGCACGATGTCATAGACCACCAGCTCGTGTCCGGCCTTCAAGAGGTTCTTGGCCATGGGCTTGCCAATGATTCCCAGTCCGATGAATCCGACCTTGGCCATTTCTGCGTCCCCTCCCATGATGATGGTTGTACCGTTAGGCCAACTGACAGCCCATCTCCTTGATCCAACCCAGAGACTTCAGGGTGTCCGGGCTCGGAACGTACTCCAAGCCGACGTAGCCCTTGTAGCCGAGCTTGTCCATCTCCGCGAACAGGAACGGGTAGTTGATCTCGCCCGTACCCGGCTGATGCCGCCCGGGATTGTCCGCGACCTGGATGTGGTCGATCTTGGCGAGGTGCTCGCGCAGGATCTGGGCGAGGTTCCCCTCGGTCCGTGCCGCGTGGTAGATGTCGTACTGCACGAACAGGTTGGGCCGGCCCGCCTCGGCGATCACGTCCAGGACTTCCTGGACCCGGTTGAGGAAGAAACCCGGGATGTCGTAGGGATTGATGTGCTCGATGATCAGGTGGATGCCGATCTCCTTCAGGGCGTCGGCCGCAAACTTGACGTTCTCCACCATGGTCTTCTTGTGATCCTCGCGGGAGAAGCCGGCGACCAACTTGCCCGCCAGGCAGTTCATGCGGGGGACGCCCAGAACCTTGGCATAGGAGACCGCGGTCTTGACACCGGCCCGGAACTCCTCGACCCGGTTCGGGCTGGCGCCGATGCCGCGGTCGCCGCCGGCCCAGTTGCCGCTCGGCAGATTGAAGAGCACGACCTTGAGGCCGTGCTTGTCGAGCATCTCCTTGACCTTCTCTGCCGGGTGGTCGTAGGGGAACAGGAACTCCACGTACTTGAAGCCCGCCTGCTTCGCGGCAGCGAAGCGATCCAGGAACGGGACATCCGTGAACAGCATGGTCAGGTTGGCTGCGATCTTCGGCATGGATGTTTCCTCCCTAACGCCAGCAAGAATGAATGTACCCTCCGGCGGCCGCACCGCTCGGAGGACTGAGTGATCCCCTCCACAACTCCCACCGCGGCATACACCGTGGTGATCAGCATACCGCAACCTCGCCCGCGCTTAAGGGGAATCTCCGAAACGGCAGTAGGAAAGGACAAAGAGCAGAGCCGGCAGCGGGCGAAAACAGGACGGGCCGCAGAAAGGAACAACCGTGTTGTCCGTCCTGCGCTCCGTCCGGTGCAGGCTATCCTTCGAACCGCTTGAAGATCAGCGAGGCGTTGGTCCCGCCGAAGCCGAAGGAGTTGGTGAGGGCCATCCGCACCTCGGCCTTGCGGGCGGTGTTGGGGACGCAGTCCAGGTCGCACTCGGGATCGGGCGTTTCGTAGTTGATGGTGGGGTGGATCATCCCCTTGGCAATCGTGAGCACCGTGACCACGGACTCGATGCCTCCCGCCGCCCCCAGTAGGTGGCCGGTCATGGACTTGGTCGAGCTCACCG
>JBGPQZ010000079.1:0-11308 GCA_041489335.1 Methylomirabilia bacterium | reverse complement strand
GATCCAGGCCCATCTGCCGACCGCGCTGGAAGAGGGTCACCCGGTCCCGGATCGGCCAGGCCGCTCTGTGCCCGCCCCGCCGCACCGCACCGCCCGCTCGCCGATGCCGCGTAACCCTATCCCGCCCCCCCGCCGTTGTCAAGGTGGGGGGGGGAGTGTCGCCTTCTTTGCGCCTGACACACACATCGGGAGGCCTCATGGACATCCACTTCGATGCGGCGGGCGGATTGCCGATCCGGCTGGGGGACGTGTTGCAGACGGGACTCGTGGTCACGGATCTCCAGCGCTCCATGGAGGCCTACTGGAAGCTGCTGGGGATCGGCCCGTGGAAGATCTACACCTACGCCCCGCCCATGCAGGCAAGGGGCGAGGGACTGCACCACATCCAGTCAAGGGTCGAAAACATCGAGGAAGTCCTGGCCGCCTTCGAGCGACTCGGCATCGGGGTGCTGATGAGCGGGAAGTTCGGCGAGGGGGAGTTCTACTATCTGGACACCGAGCCGATCCTGGGGGTCGTCTACGAGATCTTCCGGCGCAAGAGCCGCCCCGCCCCCGACGGCGTCTACCCGCCCGAATGAGCCCCGCGGATGGGGTCAAGCCGCACAGCGCGCCACGGGCTCGAAGCAGGACGCCGCATCCCACTCTTTGAATCTGCGTAATCTGTGGTTCCCGTCCGCCCCCTCAGTGGAAGTACATCCCCCCGTTGACGCCGGCGACCTCGCCGTTGACGAAGGAGGCGGCGGGCGAGGCCAGGAAGAGGACCACCCGGGCCACCTCCTCGGCGGCCCCCTCGCGCCCGAGGGGAATGGTCCGGATCGTGTTGGCCCGGCCCTCCGGGGTGCTGAAGCGGTCGTGGAACTGGGTGGCGATCTGGCCCGGTGCCACGGCGTTCACCCGGATCCCCTTGCCGCCGACCTCCTTGGACAAGGCCCGCGTGAACCCGACGATGGCCGCCTTGCTCGCCGCGTAGATCGCGGCGCCGTTCCCGCCCCCGGCGAAGGCCGCGGCGGACGACACGTTGACGATGCTGCCCGATTCCTTGGCGAGCATGTGCCGCAGGGCCGCCCGGCACATCAGGAAGGCGCTCGTCATGTTGACATCCATGATGGAGTGGTACAGCGCGTCGGGCATTTCCGCAATCGGGCAGCGCTGGACCAGGTGCCCGGCGTTGTTCACGAGCACGTCGAGGCCGCCCAGCGCCTCGATGGTCCTGGCCGCCACCCGGTCGGCTTCTCCCCCGGCCGTCAGGTCCGCCTTGATCGTGAGCGCCTGGCCTCCCGAGCCGCGGATGGCCTCTGCCGCCTCCGCGGCCCCCACGTCGCTGCTGAAGTAATGCACCGCCACCCGCGCGCCCGCCTCGGCCATGGCGAGCGAGACGGCCCGACCGATGCCCGAGGCTCCGCCGGTCACCAGAGCGACCTTCCCATCCAGCCGGAATGCGTCCATGGTCCGTCCTCCCTTCTGAGGATCGCTCCTCCCCGACCCCGTGAAATCTGCCCAGTCTGTGTAATCTGTGGATTCCTCGTTCCCCGGTCCTTCTCGGCCTAGAGCGAGACGGGGGCGCCGCTCTGGACGGAGGCCCGCGCCGCGTCCAGCATGCGCATCACGCCGAGGACCTCGCGGCCGGAGGCCAGTGGCGCCCGCCGCTCGCGCAGCGCCGCCGCGAACTCGGCCAGCTGGTGCGTGTACAGGCTGGGCGACTGCAGGCCATCCATCACGACCTGCCCGTTCAGCTCCAGCCGGCAGAGGTTCTCGAACGGGATGCCGGCCGGCCGCTCGACGAGCCGGAGGTGGCCTTGGCTGCCGACCACCAGCGCCTCGTGGACGGCCGGGTTGGTGCTGAGGGAGAGGTGGACCGTGCCGGTGACGCCGCCCGGGAACGTGCACAGGATGTCCGCCTCGTCCTCCCCTTCCCAGGCCGCGTTCCGCCGCGAGGCCGTGGCGTAGATCCGCTCCGGGCTCCGCCCGAGCCACCAGTAGATGCTGTCCAGGGAGTGGCTGCCCTGGAGCAGGATCACCAGGCCGCCGGCCTGCGTGGACGACCGCCACCAGTCCGTGGGGGGCGCCGCGAAGGAGACGAGGAACGTGATGTGGACGCGGAAGACCTCGCCGATCTCGGGCAGGCGCCGCACCAGCTCCCGCGCGGCGTCGGAGAAGCGGCGGCTCTGCGCCACCATCAGGCTGACCCCGGCCGCCTCGGCGGCCCGCACCATGGCCTCGGCGGAGTGGGTGTCGAGCGCCATGGGCTTCTCGACCAGGATGTGCTTGCCGGCCTTCGCCGCGTCGCACGCGATGGCGGCATGGGAATCGTTGGGCGTGGTGATGACCACGGCCTCGATGGCGGGATCCCGGAGGAGCGCCCGGTAGTCGTCCACCACCGCGGGGATCCCGAACTCCCGCGCCGCCGCCGCCGCCCGCTCGCGCCGGCGGCCGGCGATGGCCGCCACGCGCACCCGATCCGACAGGTTGGCCGCGGCCGCGAGGTGCGCCCGGGCGATCCGCCCGCTGCCGATGAAGCCCAGCTCGAGCCGTTTTCCCACATCAGGCATCGTCGTCTCCTCGCAAGTCATTTCGGAGTCACAGCAAACAGAGAGTTGCAGTGCTCGCGGCTCGCGGCTCTTCCGAGACTATCCCTGGAGCAGCGGCTCCTTCCCGCGCAGTCTCGAGCCCTGGTAGACGTCCGGATTCACCGGCGAGTACGGCCGCCGCCCCCGGAGCACCGCGATCGCCGCCTCCGCCGTCTTGCGCTTGAGGTCGACGACGGATTGGTCCGAATACCACCCGGCGTGGGGCGTCAGGATCACGTTCGGGTACGAGAGCAATGGGGAGTCGGCCGGGATCGGCTCCCGCTCGAGCGTGTCCAGCGCCGCCCCGCCGATTCGCCCCTCCTGCAGGGCGCGGCAGAGGGCTTCCGTGTCCACGAGTCCGCCCCGTGCGGTGTTCACCAGGAGCGCGGTCGGCTTCAGCAGGTGGAGTGCGGCCTCGTCGATGAGGTGCTTCGTCTCGGCATTGAGGGGCAGGTGCAGCGAGATGAGGTCCGCCTCCTTGAGGAGCTCCTGGAGGGACACCTGCCGGACGCCCTGCGGCCACGCCGTGAGGTACGGGTCGCACCCGATCACGGTCATCCCGACCCCCGCCGCCTTCTTGGCGAAGCACGCTCCGATGCGTCCCAACCCGATCACACCCACCACCTTCCCCCGAAGCCGGGTCATGGGCGTCTTCATCGTGGCGTTCCAGGTTCCGCCGCGAATGGCCCGGTCGTACAGGACGACCCCCCGCCAGAGGGCCAGCCCCATGGCCAGCGCGTGATCCGACACCTCCTCCATGCAGTAGTCCGGGACGTTGGCAACCACCACGCCGCGCTCCGTCGCCGCGGCGAGGTCCACCGTGTCCACGCCCACCCCGTAGCGGACCGCCACCCGGCAGCGGGGCAGCCCGTCCAGCACCCGCCCGCTGATGGGCGCGTACTGGAGGATGATGGCGTCGGCGTCGTGCGCGACGGCGATGACGTCGTCCTCGCTCTTCGCCTGGTGCAGCCGGTATTCCACGCCGGCGGCCCGCAGCACGGCTTCCTCGGGAGCGATGGTGCCATGATCACAATCGGTGATGACAACGAGTGCCATGCTTCCTCCCCTCACGATAGGCGAGAACGACCACCAGCCCCGGACCGTCAGGGTCGCGCGTGGCGGTCCAGGATGAACCGCGCGATGCTGTACTTGGGGGGCAGATCGGGCAGCGCGTGGACCGAGAACCAGCGGGCGTCTTCCAGTTCGGTGGTGTCCACCCGCACCTCGCCGCCAGCATAGGCGGCGGTGAAGCCGATCATCAGCTGGCTCGGAAACGGCCAGTACTGGCTGGCGACGTAGCGGATGTCCCGCACCTCGACCCTGACCTCTTCCTGGATCTCGCGCCGGACGGCCGCCTCCAGCGACTCGCCGATGTCCACGAATCCGGCCACCAGGCCGTACCGGCCCTTCACCCAGAACGACTTGCGGGTGAGCAGCACCCGCTCGCCGTCCCGGATCAGGACGATCACCGCGGGATGGAGGTGGGGGTAGTGCTCGTAGCCGCAGCGCGGGCAGCGCTTGCCGCGCTCCCCGGCGATGGCGGCGGTCTGCTCGCCGCAGCGGGGGCAGTGGCGGCTGGCCGCCTCCCAGCCCATCGCCTGCAGGGCGAGGCCGCCCAGGGACAAGAGGTCGGCGGTGAGGTGCGTCCGCTGCGGGATCACGCTCTCGCTCCGCATGCCCGGGGGCACGGCGACCTCCGGAGCGACGGTGGCCGCCCAGATGGGCTCCCCGAGGTAGGTTCCCAGGAAGATCACGTCGCTTGCCCGGCCCTCCAGCTCGGCCGGCACGGGTCCGTGGGGGAGCCTGCCCGGGGCCTCCCCTCCATCGCAGAGCAGCAAGGCCTGATCCTGGACGAGCAGCCAGTAGCCGCATTGCTCTGCCGGGACCTCCGCACCATCGTGGTGCGCCGGAACGAACCGCCCCTCCAGACTCTCGCGATTGAACGGTAAATGTGTCGCATCCGCAAGCATCATTACGCCTTTCGGGCCCCTTTCCGCAATCCGTGGAATCTGCGTGATCGGTATCTTACTTCGCTCTCCCCGCGGCCATCTTGACGGCCAGGCGCACCGCCTCGCAAAACGCGCCCGGATTGGCGATCCCCTCCCCCGCGATCTCGAAGGCGGTGCCGTGCGCCGGCGTGGTGATGACGATCGAGAGGCCGCCCTGGATGGTCACGCCCCGGTCGAAGCCCAAGAGCTTCGTGGCGATCTGCCCCTGGTCGTGGTACATCGTGACGACCCCGTGGAACTCGCCCCGGGTGGCGCGCACGAAGATGGTGTCGGCCGGATACGGCCCGACCGCCGGGATCCCCAGCGCCTGCGCCTTGGCGACGCCCGGCTCGATCACGGTCAGCTCCTCGTCCCCGCACAGCCCGTGCTCCCCGCCGTGGGGATTGAGGGCGGCCACGGCGACGGTCGGCGGCTCGATCCCGGCCCACCTGAGCGTCGTGTAGAGCATCTTCACGGCCCGGAGGACCCGATCCGGACTGAGGAGCGACGGGACCTCCCTGAAGGGCACGTGCGAGGTGACCCGCGTCGTGAAGAGGCCCGCGGCGGCGTTGATCTCGCCCACCTCGGTGTCGCCCAACCACTCCGCCAGCAGGTGCAATTCATCGCTGTGCGGGTTGCCGCCCAGGTGCAGGGCCTCCTTGTTCAACGGGGCGAAGACGATGGCGTCCACCCGCCCGGTGCGCGCCAGGTCCACCGCCACGCGGAGCATCTCGATGCAGAGCGCACCGGCCTCGGCGCTGAGGACGCCGTGCGGATACTCCTGCTCGGGCCACCCCGTGTCGATGACGGGAACCATCCGATCCGGCACCGACGCCATCTGCTCCACCTGGCAGGCCGCCGCA
The DNA here is from genome assembly GCA_041489335.1 of Methylomirabilia bacterium. Taxonomy (GTDB): domain Bacteria; phylum Methylomirabilota; class Methylomirabilia; order Methylomirabilales; family 2-02-FULL-66-22; genus 2-02-FULL-66-22. The sequence goes on along the minus strand of JBGPQZ010000079.1, from coordinate 5,890 downwards.
GCAACCTTCGCCTTGGCAGCCTGCATGCCGCGCTCCAGCAGCCACCGCGGGCCGACCACCACCGGGCGGCAGATCTTCCTCAGCTCGTCATTGGCGAGCCCCTTCGCCACCAGCTCCGGACCGATCCCCGCCGCATCCCCCAGCACCCACGCCAGTCTCGGCTTCATGCCTCTCCCCGTTTCTCCAGGGCAAGGGCATCCACGGGTTACGCAGATTGCGCAAATTTCACGGGGGAATAGCCCCAGGAATACGCTGCGTGAATCTGTGTAATCTGTGGATACTTTCCGTCTCGGCCCCCTGCGAAAGCCGTGGTTAACTCGGGGTTGTCTTGATGATCTTGCCGCCCTGCATCACCAGGAGCACCTCGGCCAGGCAGCCCACGTCCTGCAGGGCATTCCCCCGCACGACGAGGAGATCGGCCGCCGCCCCCTCCCGCAGCGTCCCGATCTCCCCCGCGAGGCCGAGGGCGCGCGCCGCGCTGCCGGTGGCGGCCTGGAGCAGACGAGCCGGGCTCCCGCCCAGGTCCTGCAGGATCCCGAGCTCGTACGCCAGGCCCCCGTGCATCGCATCCGTCCCCACGAGGAGCGGCACGCCCATCCGCAGGGCCTGCCTGGTCGCACTCAGCACCTCTTCGACGCGCCGCCTGCCCTCCTCCTGCGGTGTGCCAGCGGGCAGGCGCGCCAGGACCCCCTCCGGATGCACCAGCACGCCCACCGTCGGGCAAAGCCAGGTCCCCTGCGCGGCCATCGCCTCCAGTTGCCGCTCCGTGAGCAGCCAGCCGTGGTCGATCACGTCCACGCCGGCCCGGAGACAGGCGTCGGCCGCCTCGCCCCCGAAACAGTGGGAGCTCATGCGCTTCCCCGCCGCGTGGGCCTTCGACGCTGCGACGGAGAGCTGGTCGAACCCGTAGAACGGCTGGAGCACCTCCGGGAGCGCGCCGAAGACGCTGCCGGAGGAGAACAGCTTGATCCAGTCCACGCCGGCGGCGAGATTCTCGTCCACCGAGCGGCCGACCGCCTCGGGGTAATCCACGATCGAAGTCGCCACCACGCCGCCCGTGCAGCGCCCGGACTTGATCCCTCGACCGGACACGACCAGCCGCGGCCCGTCGGCGATCCCGCTCCGGATGGCCTCGCGCATCTGCAGGTCGTAGAGATCGCGGTCCCCGTTCAGCTTGACCGTGGTGACGCCGGACGTGAGGTCGGCCCGGAGGCTCCGCGCCCCGACCAGGATGTGCCGGACGGCCGGTTCCCGCATCTGCGCCTTGATGTCCCCTGCCTGGTGATTGATCCCGAGATGCGTGTGCATGTCGATCAGGCCAGGCAGGATCGTGGCTTCGCCGAAGTCCCGAACCTGATCGGCGCCGTTCGGCGCGATCGCGCCGTCCGCCGCCACCAGCCGGATCCGGTCCCCCTCCACGCGGACCGCCACCGGCCGGTCCGCCGCGCCATGTTCTCCGTCCCACAGATGCCGCGCCTTGATCTGCAGTCCCGTTGTCATCCAACCGGCCCCAATCCTCGCGTTTCGCGGCCAATCCCCCCGCCAACTCTCGCGGATGGTTTCTCCAAGCCCCTGCGGAATATATCACAGCTCCGATATCCTCTCTAGCCCGGAAGCCCTCCTGGCCGCGGCTCAGGACAAGTATTGGCGGGGCGCCAGCGGCGTCCTGCGAACACACCATCTCATGTGCAGTGGGATGCCGGCCAGCCGCTCCGGGCGCGAGCCCCCTTCTCGTCCTCTACTGACGGGGCAGGCAGGCAGATCCGGTGGGCCTAGGAAAGAATCTGGGGGAGTACGCGACCTCCATGGAGGGGTCTCGTTTTACTTGATTTGATGCGGAAGTCCGCGGTAGAGTGCCTAGGCAGAAGGAACATCGTTTCATACCCGAAGCCATCGGGAAGGTGGAGGCCATGTACGGATATGCGGGACGGTTGCTCAGGGTGGATCTGGGAAGCGGCAAGACCTGGGTCGAGCCTCTCGACGAGGCCAGGGCGCGCCGGTACGTGGGTGGCCGGGGTATGGGGGCGCGGATCCTGATGGATGAGGTCCCCGAGGGGTGCGACCCGCTTGGGCCGCAGAACCGGCTCGTGCTTGCGATGGGACCCTTGGCGGGGACGTACGCTCCCGGCTCGGGACGCTACGTGATCGTAGCCAAGTCACCCGCGACCGGAGGCTTCGGCGAAGCCTACACCGGCGGCTTCGTGGCGCACGAGCTCAAGTATGCCGGCTACGACGGCATCGTCGTGCAGGGCAGGGCTCCGCAGAAGGCCTACCTCTCCATCAGCAACGATCGCGTCGAAATCCGGCCGGCGGTCCATCTCGGGGGCCGGGGGACTCTCGAGACCGAGCAAACGATCAAGGAGGAGATGGGCGATTTCGAGACCAGGATCGTGAGCATCGGTCTCGCCGGGGAGAACGGGGTCCGCTTCGCCTGCGTCATGAACGACACGGACCGCGCGGCGGGGCGCACGGGGTTGGGCGCGGTGATGGGCTCGAAGAACCTCAAGGCCATCGCCATCCGCGGGACCGGCCGGGTTGAGCTGGCCGACCCGAAGGCGTTCCGGGAGCACGCCCTGGCCGACCTCGCCAAGATCCGGAAGCATCCATGGCTGGGGGACAGCCCTGGCAGCGTGGGCGCCCTCGGCACCGCGGGCGGCGTCGAGGACCTTTCCGGCATGGGCATCCTGCCGACCCGCAACTGGGAGACCGGCACCTGGGAGTACGCCAACCGGATCAGCGGCACGGCCATGAAGAACACGATCCTCCTCGGGCACCGTGCCTGCCAGGCCTGCCCCGTCGGCTGCACGCGCGTGGTGCGCGTCGCCGACGGTCCGTTCGGCGGCGTCAGGCCGGAGTACGGCGGGCCCGAGTACGAAACCGTGGCGGCCTTCGGCTCGCTCTGCCAGAACCGCAACCTGCAGGCCATCGCGCTGCTCAACCAGCAGTGCAACGTGTACGGCCTGGACACGATCAGCGCGGGCTCCGCGATCGCCTTCGCGATGGAGTGCTTCGAGAAAGGCATCCTCACCGAGAAGGAGATCGGCTTCCGCTTGGACTGGGGCGACGCGGCGGCCATGGTCCGGCTGCTGGACATGATCGCCCGGCGCGAAGGTGTTGGCGATCTCCTCGCCGAGGGCACCCGACGAGCGGCCGCGACACTCGGCTGCGGGGCGTCCGGACTCGCCGTGGAGGTCAAGGGCCTCGAGTTCGGCATGCACGAGGCCCGCGGCAAGAAGGGGCTCGCTCTCTCGTACGCCACGGCGCCGCGCGGCGCGGACCACATGGAGGGCTTCCACGACCCGGCGCTCGCCGTGCCCAACGCCTGGCCCGAGCTCGGCGTCACGGAGGCCATGGACCGCTTCACCCTCGAGGGGAAGCCCCGGGTGGTGCGCTTGGCCGAGGACTACACGTCGTTCATCAACTCCCTGCCGCTCTGCTCGTTCATGAGCCTCCCGATCGGGGGGGTGCGGAACACCGAAGAGATCTCCGGAATGCTCGCCGCGGCCACGGGCTGGAGGGACATCACGCTCGAGGAGGAGATGGCGATCGGCGAACGGGCTTACAACCTGGCGCGCGCGTTCACGGTGCGGGAGAGCGGCGGCAAGGCCGACGATCGGCTCCCGCCCAAGCTGTCCAGGAGCCTGCGCGACGGCGCGTCCAGGGACCAGGTCATCACCGACGAGGACCTCAAGGGCGCGCTCCAGGAGTACTACCGGTTGAGAGGATGGAGCGAGAACGGCACGCCCACCGAGACGAAGCTCACGGAGCTGGGGCTGGAGGACGTGGCGCAGCAGCTCGCCGCAACGGGAGGCAGCCGATGAGTCGCATGATCGCCGTAGACACCACCAAGTGCACCAGCTGCCGCATGTGCGAGATGGCCTGCTCGCTCGCGACCACCGGCGTCTTCGCCCCGACGCGCAGCCGCATCCGCGTCCACGTCTTTGCCGAGGACTTCAAGCACATTCCCATCACCTGCTTCCAGTGCGAGGAGGCGCCGTGCGCCAAGGTATGCCCCGCTGGCGCCCTCCTGCAGGGTGAAGGGCTGGTGCGCTTCGTGAAGGACGCCTGCATCGGCTGCCGCATGTGCATGCTCGCCTGCCCGTTCGGGGTCATCTCCTTCGACAGCCAGGAGCGCGTGATCGCCAAGTGCGACACCTGCAGCGGGGATCCGGAGTGCGTGAGGTTCTGCGCCTATGGCGCCCTCGCGTTCCTGGAGTCGGGGCTGGCGGCCGCGCCCAAGGGGAGGGACTTCGCGCGCCGGGTGGCCGAGGCATCCAAGGCGTAGCCGCCCGGTCGACGCGAGAGGGGGCCTCCGGGGCAAGGAGCAGGGGTGTCGCTGCGGAGAATCGTCATCGTCGGCAACAGCGCCGCGAGCCTCGCCGCGCTGGAGACCATCAGGCGCCATGATGGGAATTGCCCCATCACGCTGGTCTCGGACGAAAGGATACCCGCGTACTCGCGGGTCATGCTTCCCTACCTGGTGAGCGGGGAGCGCCGCGACCTGTCGCTGCGGCCTCCCGACTACTACCAGCGGATGGGCGCACGGACGCTTCTGGGCCGCCGGGCCGTGCGCGTCGAAGCCGATGCGGTCGTGCTCGACGACGGGGTTGGTCTACCCTTCGATCGGCTCCTGGTGGCTACCGGATCCCGAGCCGCGATCCCGGACATCGAGGGAGTCGACACACCGGGGGTCTCTCCGCTCAAGAACATGGCCGACGCGTTGCGGATCCGCGAGCATCTCCCGGGCGCGCGCCACGCGGTCATTATCGGCGGCGGGCTCATCTGCCTCCTCGTGGTCCGCGCTCTGCTCAAGACGGGCCTTTCGGTGTCGATCGCGGTCTCGTCGGGTCGGCTGCTCTCGCGCATGCTGGACGAGGAAGCCTCAGCGCTCGTCCGGCATCGCCTCGCGGAAGCCGGGGTGCGCGTCCTCACGCACACCGACGCCGCGCGCATCGCCGGCAGCAACGGCAGGGTCCGCTCCGTGGTGACCGCGGCGGGAGAAGAGTTGCCGGCGGACGTCGTGATTCTGGCCAAAGGGATCCGGGCGAACACCGACCTGGCCCGGGCGGGCGGGCTGGCGACCGGCCGCGGCATCCTCGTCGACCAGTACCTGTGCACGAGCCGGCCGGGCGTCTTCGCGGCAGGCGATTGCGCCGAGGCGCCCGATCTGCTCGTGCGCGGGAAAAAGACGATCTCCGCGACGTGGTTCGAAGCCGTTGCCCAGGGCGAGACCGCAGGCGCCAACCTGCTGGATATGTCGCGCCCCACCTCCGGCGCCCTCAAGATGAACGTGATGGAGAGCCTCGGCATCGCGGTGGCCTCGATCGGGATGACCGAGGCACCGGACGCCGAGGCGCGGGTCCTCGTGCGCTCGCGGGGCGGCGTCTATCGCAAGCTCGTGATCTCACGTGACCGGATCGTCGGGGCCGTGCTCGTGGGCGACGTGTCCGAGGCGGGCCCGATCGCGATGCTGATCCGCCGAGGGCTCAAGCTGTCCGAGTTCAAGCGCTTCGATCCCTCCCGGCCCATCCGCTACGCGGAGCTTGCGCTGCCGTGGGGCGTGCGGGTCGGCGGCCCGGCGGCTGCGCTCGTCGGAGGGGACAGCCCGCGTCCGGGCAGCGCGACCGCTTGAAACACACCGCCTTGGCCAGGATATTCCTCGCCTCGTCTTTGTTCAACCCCGCTGCGGTCCGCAAGAGACTTCGTCCACAATCCGCCTGTGCGTCCCGAAACCGTAATGGGGGACGCCCTTACTAACTAGTTCAGAATATAGGCTACACTGGGTGCGGCAAAGAAGGACCGGACGAGATGCGGATCGGCTTTGATCGCGGCGAGATCGGCTTCTACGCGGACCCGCAAGGACTCGTTCTGATGCAGGGGCCGCTTGGTC
>JBGPQZ010000078.1:0-11332 GCA_041489335.1 Methylomirabilia bacterium | reverse complement strand
TCGGGGCGTGGCGCAGCCTGGTAGCGCACTGGCATGGGGGGCCAGGGGTCAGCAGTTCGAATCTGCTCGCCCCGACCACAATTCGTTGGTCGGTCTCGGATCTGGTTCGTAGCCGCACTCGCCGGCAGGGAGGATGATGGATCACGCGACGCGCCCGCTCATCCTGGTGTCGAACGATGACGGCATCCGGTCGGCGGGGCTGCGGGCGCTCGCGGAAAGCCTGCAGGGTCTGGGTGAGGTGATGGTCGTGGCTCCCGATCGCGAGCGGAGCGCGGCGGGCCACTCCCTGACGCTGACGCAGCCGCTCCGGGCGACGGCCGTGGACGCGGGCTGGTACAGCGTCGACGGGACCCCCACTGACTGCATTACGCTGGCTGTGATGGAGCTCCTGCCCAGGCGTCCCGCCCTCGTGGCGGCGGGGATCAACCACGGTTCGAACCTCGGGGATGACGTCACCTACTCGGGGACCGTGGCCTCGGCCATCGAAGCGACACTGCAGGGCGTCCCGGCCTTTGCCATTTCCGTGGCGGGAGAAGGAGAGCTCGACTTCCGCGCTGCCGCCGCCTGCGCGCGGCGTCTGGCAGAAGAGATCTTGCGGCACGGCATGCCGCGGGACACGCTCCTCAACGTGAACGTTCCCGACCTCCCGCGAGAGGCAATCCGGGGAATCGCCATCACCCGCCAGGGGCGTCGCGTGTACAGTGAGACGGTGGTGCGCAACGTGGATCCGCGGGGAAAGACCTACTACTGGATCGGCGGGGCGGCGGCCACCTGGGAGCAGAGCGGGGGGGGAACGGACTACGACGCGGTGAGGGACGGGTGGATCTCGGTGACGCCGCTCCACCTGGACCTCACCAATCATGGTGCGCTGGCGGAGTTGCGTTCGTGGCGGCTCTCGCTGAACGGCGGGCCGCCCTGAGGGTTCTGGCTTCAGGCAATTCTTTTCCTCGCGAGAGGACTGTGGTATTCTCTAACTGTTACGGCGGCGACCAGTATGCCCTGCCGCGAGAGCGCATGGTCGCCGACCAGTTGGTACGTCGAGGCATCCGGGACCCGCGGGTGCTGCGAGCCCTTGAGAAGGTTCCCCGACACCGGTTCGTTGAAGAGGCACTGGCCGGGCGCGCTTACGGTGATTATCCGCTCCCCATCGGGGAGGGCCAGACCATCTCCCAGCCGTACATGGTCGGCCTGATGAGCGAGGCGCTCGAGCTCGGCGGTCATGAACGGGTGCTCGAGATCGGGACCGGGTCCGGATACCAGACCGCGATTCTGACAGAGCTCTGTGACAAAGTTTACTCGATCGAGCGGCTCAAGGGTTTGGCCGACCGCGCCTTGCGCGTCCTGGACAGCCTGGGATATTACAACGTGCTGGTGCGGGTCGGTGACGGGTCGCTCGGCTGGCCGGAGGAGGCGCCCTTCGACGCCATCCTGGTCACGGCGGGCGCACCCGCCATTCCCGCGGGGCTGCTCGAACAGCTCAGAGTGGGAGGTTGCATCGTCCTTCCGGTCGGGGACGCCTACAGCCAGGTCCTGCAGAAGGGGATCCGCAAGACGGATGGCATGCACTGGGCCGAACTCGGCGGATGCGTGTTCGTCAAGCTGATCGGCCAGCAGGCGTGGCCGAGCGGGACATAGTCGGCAGGGACGCGTGGCGTGGATTGAGACTCGTCGCCCACGCGGCGTGAGGTCGGTACCCGGGGCGTAGCGCAGCCTGGTAGCGCACTTGGTTCGGGACCAAGGGGTCGGAGGTTCAAATCCTCTCGCCCCGACCATATTCCTGCCGCTGACAAGGGCCTCCGCACGTGCGGAGGCCCTTGTCGTTTCCTTTCAGGCTTCCGCCCGGCCACCGGCAGCCGCCGCTCGCATTCCCGAAACGCGCCAGCGCGTGCGGCCTCGCCCTCCGCGGACCGCATCGGAGACAGGGTGTTGACGTGAAGATCCTCGCCCTCAGCGACCAGATGGTCGAACACATCTACAGCCCCGGGGTGAAGGAGCAATTCGCCGATGTGGAGCTGGTCGTCGGCTGCGGCGATCTCCCCTCCTATTACCTGGAGTTCGTCGTCTCCATGCTGAATGTCCCGCTCCTCCATGTCCCGGGCAATCACGACCTGCCTCCGAGCAAGGTCCCAGGAGACGAGCAGGGAGACGATACGATCGCCGCGTGCGGCAACCTCGACGGGAGGGTCGTGCGGGAGCGGGGGATCCTGCTCGCGGGCCTAGGGGGGAGCATCCGCTACCGCCCGGACGGGGTGAACCAGTACACCCAGGGCGAGATGCGGGCCCGGGTCCTCCGCATGACGCCGTCCCTTCTGTGGAACCGCCTCCGCCACGGCCGCGCGCTCGATGTCCTGTTGGCCCACTCACCCCCCAGGGGGATTCATGACGGCATGGACCCGGCACACGTCGGCTTTACCGCCTTCAACGAGTTCATCGCCCGGTTCCGTCCCCGCTATCTCCTGCACGGTCACTCGCACGTCTGGCGGCGCGACACCGTCACCACTACGCAACTCGGTCCCACCCTCGTGTTGAACGTGTGCCCCTACCGAGTCATCGAGATCGGGGCTGCGCATGCTGGATGAAATCGCTTCCCGGGTGCAGGCCGATTTCGCGCGCGCCCGTTCCAGGGCGTTTCTCGCCGACCTGCTCGGGCCCATCCTCGGCCAGCCGAAGCACCTCCTGTCCTACGACCAGGTAAAGCAGACGCTGCGCATCGGCGGCCCGATCCACCGCGGCATCCGGACGGTGGAGATCGCACGGATCGTGGGGAGCGTCAACCGGTACGCGGATTTCGACCGCGCCTTCCTGCCAACGCACAACCGGATGGCAGGCCGTTGGCAGAGCGTGGACCGCGCCTTCTACGAGGAGACCAACCTGCCCCCGGTGGTTCTGTACAAGGTCGGCGAGGTCTACTTCGTGGTGGACGGACACCACCGCGTGTCCGTGGCGCGGCAGCAGGGCCAGGAGTTCATCGACGCCGAGGTGCGGGAGTGCCGCGTGAAAGTCCCGGTCGGGCCGGACCTTCGTCCGGAGGACCTGGAGATTCTCGGGGCGCGGGTCGAGTTCCTGGAACGGACGGGGCTGGACCGCCTGCGACCCGGCTCCAACATCGAGGTCACCATCCCGGACGGCCATAGCCGCATGCTGGAGCACATCGCGGTGCACCGGTATTTCATGGGGCTGGAGCTGCAGCGCGACATCTCCGAGGAAGAGGCGGTCATTCACTGGTACGACAGCGTGTACCTTTCCATCGTGACGGTGGTCCGGAAGCGGAACATCCTGAAGGAGTTCCCCGGCCGGACCGAAGGGGACCTGTACGTCTGGGTGCTGGATCGCCAGCAGTTTCTCTCCGACCAAGGCAAGGACCTGTCCCCGCCAGAAACGGCTGCGGAGGACTATGTCCGCCGCTTGGAGCAGCCGGTTGAATGGTAAGCGTTGGCGCGCATTGACATTCCACGAGAAATGCGCTACAAAACCGCCGACATTGTTTTGCCAGCCGAGCTCTTTCGGCCCAAGCCCTCTCCGCCGATCTGCCGGCATCACGCCTTGGAGGGGAACGCGGGCGTGGAGGAGGGCAAGCCATCGCGGCTTGCCTTTCGCTTTTGCTTCCGGACGCGCGTCAGATGGAAGAGCGGGGCGCCTCGAACCCTGCCCAGGATATTGTCTCGCTGGAGGTCAGGGTCAGCGGTCGGGTCCAGGGGGTGGGATTCCGATATTTCACCCACGAGGCGGCCCGGCGGCTTAGCCTGGTCGGGTATGTGGCGAATCTCCGGGACGGCGCCCTCCGGGCCTACGTCGAGGGCCCGCGCGCGACGTTGGAGGAGTTCTTGCGGCTGATGCAGAGGGGTCCTGCCGGAAGCGCGGTGCGCGAGGCGCGCGTCTCGTGGGGACACGCGACGGGGCAGTATTCCGCCTTTCGCATCGAGCACACGCTTTGAGGCGAGGGACAAGGAAGGAGCAGGCTGCCGTGGTCATCGACGACTTAAAGCAGCGGATCCGAGACATCCCCGATTTTCCGAAGGCGGGAATCCTCTTCCGGGACATTACGCCCCTCTTGGCGGATGGGCGTGCGTTTCACCAGACAATCGACTTCCTCGGTGAGCGCTATCTCGACCGAAAGGTCGACGTCGTGGTCGGCATCGAGGCCCGCGGGTTCATCATGGGTTCTGCCCTGGCATACAACCTCCGCGCGGGGAACGTCCTCATTCGAAAGCCGGGGAAGTTGCCGTACAAGACGAACCGGACCACGTACGCCCTGGAGTACGGGACCGACACGCTCGAAATCCATCAAGACGCCATCAAGCCCGGCCAGCGGGTCGTGATCGCCGACGATCTCCTGGCAACGGGCGGGACGATCGGCGCAGCGGCCGAATTGGTCCGGCAACAGGGTGGGGAGATCATCGAACTGGCGTTTCTCATCGAACTGACCGCGTTGAAGGGACGCGAGCGGCTCATGGGTCTCCCCGTGTTCTCCCTCATCCAGTATTGATGAAGGGAGAGACGGACGTCGCAGTTTCCCGCAGCATTGTGGAATCCTGGTGTGGCCCTGTAGTTCAGCTGGACAGAACGAGGGCATCCTAAGCCCTGCGTCGGGGGTTCGAGTCCCTCCAGGGCCACCAAATTCCAGGATTCTGGCGCGAGACACTCGTCTCGTGCCTCACGGAACCACACGCCGACTAGAGAGGGATCGTCGCCATCATGACAGCAGAGACAAAGAAAGAGGTCATTCGCCGAAATCCTCTGGCCGTTTGGCTCGCCGCCGCCATCCACTTTCTGGGGGGCCACCGAAGGGCGACCATCACGGTCCTGGCGGTCCTCGTGGCCGTGAGCGGAGCCTGGGGTGCCTACGCGTGGTACCAGCAGCAGGAAGAAGCCGGAGCGCGGGTGGCCCTGGCGCAGGCACAAGGAAAGCTCCGGGAGAAGGCAGGCGACCCAGGCACCCGGGATGAGGCGATAAAGCTCCTGGGAGGCGTGGTCTCCCGGTTCCCCGGGACGGTGAGCGCCCAGGAGGCCCTCATTCGCCTTGGCAACCTCCAGTTCGAGATCGGCAAGACCGATGACGCGATCGCGACCTTTGGGCGCTACCTCCGCGAGTATCCACGCGGACGGTTCTGCGTGATGGCCGGCATCGGCAAGGCCTACGGCGAGGAGGCGAAGGGAAACCTGCAGGAGGCCGCCAAGACGCTCGGCGAGATGGTTGAGTGGGGAAAGGACGATCCACTGATCGCGGAGGGGTACATCGCCCTCGGCCGGGTGTACGAACAACTCAGGAAGCCCGAAGATGCCATCCGCATCTACGGACAGGTGGCCGAGCGATTCGCTCAGACACAGTGGGGACAGCTCGCGCTGCAACGCATGAGCGCACTGAAGAGCAAATAGTCGGTCGTCGCTTTCTACAGTCCTATTAAGGAGACGCTCAGGGCGCGCTCGGAAGACTTGGAGAGAAGTGGGAAGGTTTGTGCGTTCGTCCCCCGGCCGGTATTTCTTGATTATTGTATCTGGTGTGGTCCTATTATCAATGTCTGATAAGAGATATTATGTGAACTAGTAAACAGAAAAAGAACCATTCTCTGATCCCGAGATCTCCCGTGCCTTCTCTCGCCGGCGCCCCTCCGCATCCCTGGAAATAGATCAGAACACACCCGCCAACCGTTATCAATTCCTGCCTAGATCAACCCCATCAAACAACCCCCTCGCACAATCCTACTCGTCATGGCTTGAATGGGCCCACGATCTTGAAGGCCCGCCATAGAAGACCCCTCTCAACCAACCGACTGACCGGCACCGCGTTCGTGTCCTTGACCCACCTCGATTCCCAATGAATGGCTTCCTGCTCCTGGATACTCTTCGTGTTGACCACCAGATCCGGCGCATAGACCACCGGCGTCGTAAACCGAGTCTCAGCTTAGTTTTCACCTGTATACTTCAAACAATTCAAAAGGTTACCCTTGTTCAGGTAAGTCTTTGGTTGAAGTTCTCTGGCCCCTTGACCAGCCCGACCATGAAGCCAAGTGCCACCCTTGGCCGCTATTTCATTAACATTGTAAAAAACATGAAGTATATCGTTTAACAATACGCATCCATGCCATTTGTAAGAATCTCATCAATTCCATACCTGAGTGTCTCATCGTGGAAAACGGGCTTCCGACCAGCCCGGCATCGGCCGCAGCCGGAGGGGCCCATGAAACAGCAGAACTCACCCTCGGCGACCTCCAGGTCCACCCCACCCAGGACCGTGAGGTTCTCGTGGGGAGAGGGAAACGTTCTCCGCCCCGCGACATCCGATCTTGGGTGAAATTTCAGTGACGCCGGAGCCCATGGAACGCGCTCGACGGTCTCACACCAACATCACGCAACGGGCCTTCCTCGCCTTCAGTGCGGGGGCCGCCCCCGAAGCGTCTCCGTCCATGATAGTGGAGGAGGTATGGTGGCGGCGGGTGGACTCGAACCACCGACATAGGGCTTATGAGACCCCCGCTCTGCCAGCTGAGCTACGCCGCCACGGGAAGGGACAACCGAAGGGTCGCACGCAGGACAACTCATGCGGTGCAGCCGGCATCATAGGAGAGCGATGCGGGCGTGTCAAGACCTGCCTTCCGCCCTGCCTTCCGCCCTGTGCCTTTCGCCCGTGCCTTTCGCCCCCGTGTCAACGGACCGGATCGCCAGGCCGATGGGCCCGGAACGGCGCCCCGCACGAGGGGCGATTTCAGGGCGAGCCACCGGACCGGCGCTGAATTTCATACCGCTCGCGCTCGAAATCCTTGGGCTCGTAGTACTTGGGGTTGTAGTTCCGGAAGGCCTCCATCAGCCAGACGAGACCCGCCGTCGTGATCGCGATGAGCACCAGGCCGACCAGGGCGAAGCCGAGACGCCGAAGGAACTGGCGCCGCCGCAGCCGCCGCAGCGGCCGGGCGTGGGGAGCCCGATGTTCTATCGGCGCATGGAGCTCCACCCCATGAAGAACCCCGGAAACCTCGGCCGGCTTGGTCCAGCGCACACTGCCCGATCGCATAGCTGCTCCCTCGAGCGTCACGTGCACGCGAGATTCAACCGGCAGACGGACGGGCAGACGGATCTCCACTCCCTCCAAACTGAGGTTGACCGTCTCGCCCCGCAACGGCGCAACCGGCGGATCGGCGCGGAACAGCTCGACCACGACCGGAATGCGCATCGGCCAGCGCGGACCGCGTGGCCGATGGTCGGGTGGCGGCGGCGCGAGCATTCCGTGCGTGCGCGGATCTCGCCACGCCAAGCGGTAGAATCGGGTCTGACAGCGGGCGCATCGATACGGGAAGATGCGCAGCCAGGTCAGGAGCCCACGATCCAGCACGCCCTGCCGATGCGCGACCGTGATGAGGGGGGCCCGACATACCGGACAACGCTTCATCGCCGCTTCGATCGGCCCGGCGAATCCGTTGGGTTTTGCACCGGACGCGCCAGGCCTGCACTCTTCGGGGGGCGCCGCCTGCGCGGGGCCGACGGCGGCGTGGCCCGGCCGAGGTATTCCTCGACCGCGCGCCTCACCTGCTCGCCCAGCGATGTCCGCTCGGTGAAACTCCGCGCGCGTAGCGCGTCGTGGAACTCCTCGGACAGCAGAATCTGTGTGCGGCGCACGGGGTCCTCCCCTTCTCTAGGGTGATGACTTACTTTACATCATTACACAATTATGGCAAGCTTTTTCCGCGGAAGGATCTCGCGGGGAGGCGGCGCGGCGCCCGGCGGATATTCTGCTTCCGCCCCCGGGACCTAGCCTGCTATAGTCCATCCCGCGCGCCCTGTGTCCCAACCCGAGAACACCAACGCTACCCCCGGAGGAACCACGCACTCTCCCATGCGCCGACTGGTCTGGCTGGTGGGCCTGTCGCACGCCACCAACCACCTCGTCATGCTGATCTTCCCCGCGATCCTGCTCCTGGTGCAGCGGGAGTTCGGCCTGGGCTATGCGGGCCTGGGGGCCATCGCCAACGCCGGCCTCCTCGGCTATGGCCTGGGGGCCCTCCCGGCCGGGATGCTGGCCGACCGCCTGGGCGGCCAGCGCGTCCTGGCCGTCTGGCTCTTCGGCGGCAGCCTCGCCTGTCTCGGCATCGGCCTGGCGGGCACGCCCGCCACGCTCAGCCTGGGATTGGCTGTCCTGGGGATCTTTGCCAGCCTCCATCACCCCGCCGGATCGGGCATCCTGGTGGCGCTACGGCGGCGCGGCGGTGTGGATGTGGGCCGCGCCTTCGGGCTGGTCGGGATCTTGGGGAATATCGGGCTGGCCGCTTCGCCCTTCCTGTCCGCCACCGTCGCCAACGCCTGGGGCTGGCGGGCCGCCTTCCGCGCCGGCGCCATCCCGGGCCTCCTGCTCTGCATTCCGCTGTGGCAAGACCCGGCGGACCCGTCGCCCGGTGGCGACCGGTCCCAAGCGGAGAGGCGCCCTGCGGGCCGCCTTTGGCGTAGCCTCACCCTGCCCCTCGTGCTCCTCTTCGCCTTCGAGACCGTCGTGGGTTTCATCTTCCAGGGGTTCTCGACGTTCATGCCGACCCTTCTGGCCCAGCATGCCGGCATCCCGGGCCTCACCACCGCCCAGGTTACCCGGGGCGGCTCGCTGGCAAGCCTGGCCCTGCTCCTCGGCGGAGTGGGCCACGTGATTGCCGGCCGCCTGATGGGGCTCCCGCGTCGGGAGGCGATCTTCGTCGGCACCGCGGCGGCCAGCATGCTGTGCCTGGCCGTCATGGGAACCGCGAGCGGTGTCTGGCTGGTGATCTTCAGTTCGGCGCTGGCGCTCACGCACTTCTCCCTGGGGACGATGAGCAACACCCTGATCGCGTTCCACGTCCCATCCCGCCTCGGGGGAACGGCCTTCGGGATCACCTTCACGCTGGCCTTCGGGGTCGGCTCGCTCGCCTCGACCAGCATGGGACTCGTGGCAGAGCGCTGGGGCCTGCACGCGGTCTTCTCCGCCCTGGCGCTCGTCGCAGTGGGAAGCGTGTTGATCACCGCCGCCCTCGCGTGGAGCACAGCCGCCGCGGCACCCGGCGCTAGCAGCTCGTCCTGACCCGGACGAACCAGGGAGGACGCTGCGATGTCTGTGGCGGGTGAAATAACCGGCCTTCTGCCGCAACCTTGGGGACCGGCAGGCGAGCGTGCGGTCGGCGCCGGGCGCTTACTCGCGGACCAAGCCCAGCCGCACGTCCGGTAGCTCGAAGTACCAGAGAAGGCAGGCGGAGGATCCCATCGCCAGGAAGGTCAGGCCGAGGTAGGGCAGGTTGAGGACGGTCGCTCCACCGACGATCACGGTGGCATGCGCCCACATCATCATGAGGCGGCTGATGATGTTGAATCCCTGCGCGAAGATCATCAGGTGCCAGGGCCACACTTTCGTGCTGTGGCGCACGATCAACTCCAGGTCGGCCAGCAGCACCATGACGGCCAGCAGAACGGGCAGCCACCATTCCTGCGTGGTTGGGGAGAACGACTCCGGGGGAAAGAGCAGCAGGGGAACCAACTGCCCGATGAGCACCCCCACGATCACACCCCGGCCGCTGATTGCTCGCCGATGCATCAGACGCGCTCTCCTCGCCCCCTCGGGTTGCGCCCCTCAGGTGCCGCGCCGATCCTGGCACGGAAGCCCGGGCGACGCCTAAACCTTATCGGGTGCGGCTCGGACTGTCAAGTCGCTTGACATTTTGTCTGACCTTGGGTATTAAGGGATGCACGTTTTTCGCGGTCCCGATAGTGTGTCGGGGACTCTTTCCTCGAGCCGGCAGCCTCGCGTCGTGCATTCGTCGTCAAGCCGTCAGACGCGGCAGCGCCGATGATGCCGCGCCGACCCGTGCACAGGAAAGGGGGGATTTCGCCCACAACATCGGCACGAGACGCTGACCAGAAAGGGATCGGGCCTCCCGGGGTCGGTTCGAGGACGTGGCCCAGGTGTGCGGAGCGGTTGAACGTTCAACCCTTTTTGTGGAGGTGACAACGCCATGCATCTTGGGAGATTGGCAAGTCTGCTTGCGCTGTCCGTCATGCTGATTTCGGCCTGCGCCAAGGAACCGGATAACATCAAGGTCGCCATCCTGGCCCCGTTGTCCGGCCCAGTGCCCACCTTCGGCGTCATGACCCGGGATGGGGCGCTGCTGGCCATCGAGGAATGGAACGCCAAGGGCGGGGTGCTGAACAAGAAGATCGACCCTGTGGTGGAAGACAGCCAGTGCACCCCGGATCCGGCCGTGAACGCGGCCAACAAGGTCATCGACCAGAACAAGGTGAAGTACATCGTGGGAGAGGTCTGCTCCAAGGCCTCCATCCCGGTTTCGGAGATCGCGAACAGCAAGAAGGTGATCCAGATCAGCCCCACCTCGACCAATCCTGACGTGACCGTCGGCAAGGACGGCAAGGCGAAGGACTTCATCTTCCGGGCGTGCTTCATCGATCCGTTCCAGGGGACGGTGGGCGCCAAGTTCGCCCTGGGGACCCTGAAGGTCAAGAACGCGTTCATCCTCCTGGATCAGGCCAATGACTACGTGAAGGGTCTGGCCGAGTTCTTCGAGAAGGCCTTCACGGCCGGCGGCGGGAAGATCGTGGGCAAGGAGACCTACACCGCCAAGGACACCGATTTCAATGCCATCCTGGCCAAGGTGGCCGCAGCCAAGCCGGACGTGGTGTACCTCCCCGATTACTACAACATCGTCAATCTGGTGAGCAAGCAGGCCAAGGAGAAGGGCATCAAGGCCGTGTTCATGGGCGGGGACGGTTGGGACTCCTCCGACCTCGATCTGAAGGCCGCCGATGGCGGCTTCTTCACCAACCACTACTCTCCCCAGGACAGCCGGCCCGAGGTCCAGAACTTCGTGAAGGCCTTCGGGGCCAAGTACAAGGACGACAAGGGGCAGCCCAAGGTTCCGGACGCCCTGGCCGCCCTGGCCTACGATGCGACGAATCTACTCTTGCAGGGCATCAAAGAGGCGGGGGCAGACGACACGGCCAAGGTGAAGGACGCCCTGGCGAAGCTCTCGTTCAACGCCGTCTCCGGTAAGATCACCTTTGACGCCAACCATAACCCCGTCAAGTCGGCCACCATCCTCGCCGTCAAAGACGGGAAGGTTCAGTTCAACTCCGTGGTGAATCCGTAAGGATTACCCGCCCGCAGAAAACCGCACCCCGGGACCGCCGCAGGGCGGCCCCGGGGCGATCGTCTTGCGTGCGCTTTCGCACCCGAAGGACGTGTCCGCATGCCACAAGCTGCGTTGCCCAGACCCGCACTCCCCGGCGCGCGTAAACCCGGCGCCCGCCTCGCCTGGATCGGCCAAGTGTTCCTGGGCCTCCTGGCTGTCCTCACCGTCTTCATCCTGGGCCG
>JBGPQZ010000077.1:0-11377 GCA_041489335.1 Methylomirabilia bacterium | reverse complement strand
GCGGAAGATCGGCTACAAGCTGTAAGAGGCAATGACCGATGACCGATGAAACAATGACCGATGACCAATGACCGGTGGTGATGTCTCCATTGGTGATTGGGATTTGGTGATTGGTCATTCGGTGTGGCAGGTGGCTGCGGCGAGGTGGAAGAGACATGACAGCGGTGAATGTGCCGGAGAACGTGCGTTTCGACGCCAACGGACTCATCCCGGCGATTGCGCAGGATATGGAGAACGGCCAGGTTCTGATGCACGCCTACATGAACGCGGAGGCGCTGGCCAAGACCCTGGAGACCGGCCTCGCCCATTACTTCAGCCGCTCCCGGGGGCGACTCTGGCGGAAGGGCGAGAAGTCGGGCCACGTGCAGAAGGTGCGGGCGATCCTGTACGACTGCGACGAGGACACGCTGCTCCTGCAGGTGGAGCAGGCGGTGGCAGCCTGCCACACGGGACACCGGTCGTGTTTCTATCGCGCGCTCCTTTCCGCCGAGGGCGCGGCGGCGCCGGAGGACGCGCGCCGCTTCGATCCGGCGACGGTGTACGCGGGGCTGGGGATCCTGGCCGAGGTGTACGGGACCATCCTGGATCGGAGGGCGCGGCAACCCGAAGGATCGTACGTAGCATCCCTGTTCGCCAAGGGGCCGGACGCGATCCTCAAGCAGCTCGCCGAAGAGGCGGCCGAGACGCTGCTGGCGGCCAAGGGAACCGATCGAGCCCAGCTCGTCTACGAGATGGCCGATCTCTGGTTTCACAGCCTGGTGGTGCTCGCCCAGTACGAGATCCGCCCGGAGGAGATCGCCCAGGAGCTGGCACGACGGGTGGGCAAGCGTAAGGCTGACTCTGCGTGATGCGGTGCGCCGGCAAAGAGTCAGCGGATTGGCCGGCGAGGAGAGCCGCAGCAATTGTCCTGACTGTCAACATGGGTGACACTTCAGGCGCGTGACATCCCGATACGCCTCGAACGCGCGGAGCACCTGGAGCGGGGTGCGTCCCCGCATGCCGGCCCCCGTGTGGAGCCGGGCATGATTGTAATGCCAGAGCCAACGGGTGAACGCCCGCTGGAGCTCGGCCCGGGTGGCGTAGCGATGGAGATGGTAGAACTCCTGGTCGTCGGTCTGGTGGGACCGCTCGACCCGGCCGTTCAACCGGGGGGTGCGGGGTGGGATGAGCCGATGGGTGGCCCCGAACTGTTCGACCATCAGGGTGAAGGGATGGGCCCGGACCGGTCGGTCCAGGGGCGTCTTCGGCCCGGCCGTATACCAGTGGGTGAAGATGCTGTCGTTATCCGTCTGGACGCACCGCACCCGGAACGGGAACGTGCTCAGGACATACTGGGCAAACACCTTGGCCGCGGCAATGCTGAGCTCGTCGCTGAAGGTGACCAGCCGGAGCCGCGTGCAGCAGTCGATCGCCGTGTACTGATAGAGCCGATGCCCTTCGACGAGGTACGGGACGAACTTCACGGCGAGCTGCACGAGGTCCCCAGGCCGCGGCACGACGAAGACTCGCCGGTAGCGCTTCGGCTTGGTCCGGTGCCGCCGCGTGAGCCCGGCCTGCTTGAGCACCTTCGCGATCGTCGCCGCGCTCGGGACGTGGCGCGTCCCCCGGGCCAAGAGGAGCGCCCGGAGCCGCGCCGGCCCCAGGTGGGGTGCGCCGCCGGAGCGTGAGGAGCCGCCGCCGCAGAGCTTTCTTCACCCGACGGCAGGGGTGGTGCGGCCGGCGGGAGCGATCCAGGAGCGCCTGCCGATCCCCGCGGGCCGCGGCGAACCGCTGCCGCCACTTGTAGTAGGTCTTCCGCGAGATCCCACAACGTCGGCAGGCGAGGGTGACATTCCCAAGCTGCTCCGCCTCGGCGAACCAGGCGGCCCGTTGACGGATTCGCTGTTCCGGAGTAAGCATGATCCTGGACATGGGTGACCTCCTTTCTGGGGTGAGCACTCCTGATTCACTCCAGGAGCCCGAAAGTGTCACCCATGTCTGTTTACACGATAGGAGAGCCGCAGCAAATGTGTTGACAAATCGCCCTCTCACACGTAAAATAACTCGGCATTTTTTCAGGACTTTTGAGGCGCGGCAAGATCCGATCGTCGAGAGGAGCGTTGGCGTAAAAGGGGGTGTGAGTGCATGCCGAGCGTGACGGTGAAGGAAGACGAGTCCTTCGAAAGCGCGTTACGCCGCTTCAAGAAACAGTGCGAGAAGGCCGGGGTTCTCTCCGAGCTCCGCAAGCGTGAGCATTACGAGAAGCCGAGCGTCCGCCGGAAGAAGAAGATGCTGGCAGCGCGCAAGAAGGCGGCGAAGCGCATGCGGCTGATTGGGGAGTAGTCAGGTGGAACTGAAGGCACGCCTCGCCGAGGATTACAAGACGGCCCTTCGGGCGGGGGACAAGCTGCGCGTCTCCGTGCTGCGTCTGCTCGCGGCCCTGATCAAGAACCGCGAGGTCGAGAAGCGGGGTCCGCTCAGCGAGGCGGAAGTGATCCAGGCCGTCTCCGCCTCGTGCAAGCAGCGACAAGATTCGATCGAGCAATACCGGCAGGGCGGGCGGCAGGACCTGGTGGACAAGGAGACGGCTGAGCTCTGCATCCTCCAGTCCTACCTGCCGGCGCCTTTCGGCCCCGAGGAGATCCGCGCGCTGGTGCAGGAGGCCATCCGGGAGGCGCAGGCCACGTCGGCCAAGGAGATGGGCAAGGTCATGGCCCTGCTCATGCCCAAGGTCACGGGCCGGGCGGATGGCAAGGTGGTGAGCGCGCTGGTCCGCGAGATGCTGTCCTCCTCCTGAACGGATGGTCGAGCGAGCCTGCGATCCCTCGCGCGGCAGGCGGAGAGGGTCGATGAGGCGTGAACAAGGCGCAAGGGACTCGGGAACGAGTCCCTTGCTTTTTTCTGGGGTTCCCGCGTCCCAACCCCTCAGCCTCCCCTCTCCCCGGGGGGAGAGGGTCAGGGAGAGGGGCGTCCGTGTAGGGCCTTGGGTAGGTCGCGCTGGAGCGGGGTGCGGCAGAGTCCTTGGGTACCGGTGAGTCGTGGATACCCATTCGTTGCGCGTCCTGGAATTCCCGGCGGTCCTGGAGGTCCTCGCGGGGGAAGCGACCTCGCCTCTGGGCCGGGTGCGGGCCCTCGCCCTCCGGCCGTCCCCGGATCCGGAGCTCGTCCGCCAGCGGCTGGGGGAGACGCGGGAGTGCCGTGCCCTGCTGGCCCAAGGGCCGGCACCAGCCCCGGGGCTGGTACCGGCGCTGACGCACGCGGCGGACATCCGCGCCGCCCTCGGCCGGGCATCCGTGGTCGGCGCCCGTCTCTCGGCCGCCGATCTCGGGACGATCGCGGACACGGTGGAAGCGGCCGCCGACCTGCGGCGCCACGTGCGGAGCTCGGGGCTCCCCCTGGTGCATCTTCGCGCGTACCTCGACGACCTGCGACCGCCGCTCCCCCTCGCGCGCGAGATCCGGCGCTGTATCGGTCCGGACGGGGCCGTGGTGGATGCCGCCAGCCCGGTCCTCTCGCGCCTGCGGGCGCAGGCCCGGCAGGCGCGAGAGGACGTGCGGGAGGCGCTCCAAGCGCTGCTCGCCGCCCCGCAGCTGCAGGGCGTCATCGCCGAACCGGTGATCACCCTGCGGAACGACCGCTACGTGATCCCGGTCCTCGCCGGCTACCGGAGCGTGCTCCCCGGCGTCGTGCAGGATCAGTCGGGGAGCGGGCATACCCTCTTCCTCGAGCCGCTCGCCGTGGTGGAGCAGAACAACGCCATCCGCCGGCTGGAGCGCGAGGCGGAGGCCGAGGCGGATCGCATATTGGGGGAGCTGACCGCGGGGGTCCGCGGGGCGGGGGCCGACCTCGCCGTCACGGTGGAGGCGCTGGCGGACCTCGACCTCTTCCTGGCCAAGGCGCGGCTGGCCGAGCGCTGGGAGGCGGCGGAGCCGCGGATCGTTCCCGAGGGGGCGCTGCGCCTCCGCCAGGCGCGCCACCCCCTGCTCCTGGAGGTGCGGTACCGCCGCGGGCAGGGCGCGAGCGCGGACCCGGTCGTGCCGATTGACCTCGTGCTCACGCCCGAGGTCCGGGTCCTCGTGATCACGGGGCCCAACGCCGGGGGCAAGACCGTCGCCCTGAAGACGGCGGGACTCCTGGCGCTCATGGTGCAGGCGGGGCTCTTCATCCCCGCCTCGCCCGATTCCGACCTGCCCGTCTTCGACGGGATCTATGCCGACATCGGGGACGAGCAGAGCATCACCGCCGACCTCAGCACCTTCTCCGCCCACATCACGCGACTCACGACCATTCTGGAGAAGGCGGATCGGCAGAGCCTGATCCTGGTGGATGAGATCGGGGCGGGCACGGACCCGGGGGAGGGCGCGGCCCTCGGGAATGCGGTCCTGGAAGCGTTGGCGAGCGTTGGGGCGCATGTCCTGGCCACCACGCATCTGGATGGGATCAAGGGCTTCGTGGCGCAGGATCCGCGGATGGTGAACGGGGCGGTGGAGTTCGACCTTGACAGGATGCGCCCGGCGTATAGATTACATATCGGACTTCCTGGACGAAGCTTTGCCATCGATGTTGCCTGCCGTCTTGGCATCCCTCCGACGATTGTTCAGCGCGCGCGGGAGCTGGTCGGGGATTCCGGCACAGGGGTTGCAACCCTACTGAGCCAGTTGCACGCCATGGAGCGGCGGCGCGCCGACGATGCCGCCCAGGCGGCGGCGGATAGGGCCGCCGCACTGGCCGCGCGCGAAACGGCCGAGGATCTGGTGAAGGAGCTGCGCGAGCAGCTCGCGCGACTCCGGGCGCGCGCGCGACAGCTCGTGGCCGAGATCGCGGCGGAGGCCCGGCGCCGGGCCGAGGCGGCGGTTGCGAGTCTGCGGCGTGGGGCCGCCGCGGCGGAGGCCCGGCGGGCGATCGGGACCCTGGCGGAGATTCCGGACGAGCAGCTGGCCCCGCTCGGCGACGCCGTGGCGGGATGGGACGACGAGGCGTCGCTTTCCGCCGTCCTGCCTGGGCAATCGGTGTGGGTTCGGCACCTCGGGCAGGTGGGTACCGTCCTCGGGGAGCCCGCGACGAACGGCTTGGTGGAGATCCAGCTGCCGCTGGGCAAAACTCGCGTGCCGCTCGCGAGCCTGGGCCCGACCGCCGCGGCCGCCCCGCGGCCGCAAGGCGGGGTCTCCTGGACGGCCGGGGCGGGGGATTCCCTCAGCTCCGAGATCAACGTCATCGGCTGCACGGTGGAGGAGGCGACGGAGCGGGTGCGCCGCTACCTCGAGGACGCCATGCTGGGAAACCTCACGCGGGTCCGGATCATCCACGGCAAGGGCACGGGGCGCCTGCGGCGTGGGATTGCAGAGCTGCTGAAGGATCACCCGCTGGTGGCCGGCCACCAGCTCGCCTCCTTCGAGGAGGGGGGCGCGGGGGCCACGGTCGTGGAGCTGGGGACGCGCGAAGCCGGTACCTCCGCACCCGGCGAGGCGCACGACCAGAAGGTGGACGTCGGATGATTGGTGAGGACGTCATCGCCGAGATCCTCTCGCGCACGGATATCGTGGAGCTGATCGGGAGCTATCTCCCGCTCAAGGCGGCGGGGCGGACCCACAAGGCCCTCTGCCCCTTCCACAACGAGAAGACGCCCTCCTTCGTGGTGAATCCCGAGCGGCAGATCTTTCATTGCTTCGGTTGCGGGGAAGGGGGCGACGCCATCACCTTCCTCATGAAGCAGGACCGGATGAGCTTCCTCGAGGCCGTCCGGTATCTGGCCTCCCGCGCGGGGGTGCCCCTGCCCGTGGTCCGCGGCGAGAAGGGCGCGGGCGAAGGGGACGGCCGCCTCGCGCTCTACGAGGTGCACCGGCAGGCCCTCCAGCACTTCCGCGAGAACCTGCAGGGGGCCGAGGGTGCGGCGGCCCGCGCGTATCTCGCCGGCCGCGGCCTCACGGCCGAGCTGATCGAGCGGTTCCAACTCGGCTACGCCCTGCCGCGCTGGGACGGCCTGCTCCGCGCCCTGAAGAAGCGGGGCCATCCCGACAAGCTCCTGGAGGCGACGGGCCTGTGCCTCCAGCGGCAGAAGGGGACGGGCCTCTACGATCGATTCCGGCACCGCCTCATGATCCCGATCTGGGACGTGAGCGGCAAGGTGGTCGCCTTCGGAGGGCGCGCCCTGGAGGCGAACGAGGTCAAGTACCTCAACTCGCCCGAGACGGTGCTCTACCGGAAGGGGGCGCACCTGTACGCCTTGAACGTGGCCGCGCGCGCCATCCGCGAGCGCAAGGTGGCGATTGTGGTGGAGGGCTACTTCGACGCCATCATGCTCCACGCCCACGGCTTCGACCATGCCGTGGCGACGCTGGGGACCGCGCTCACGTCCGAACAGGCGCGGCTGCTCGCACGGTACGCAGAGACGGTGGTCCTGCTCTTCGACCCGGACGCCCCGGGGATCGGGGCGGCGCGCCGCAACCTGGAGCATCTGGTGAACGTCGACCTGCAGTGGCGGGTCGTGCTCCTGCCGGACGGACTGGATCCGGACGCCTTCGTCCGGGCTCACGGAGCCGCCGCCTTCGGTGCGGCCCTGGAGGGGGCGAAGGACCTGGTTGAGTTCTACCTTGATCAACGGGTCTCGGGACTCGACCTGGCGGACCCGGTGCAGCGGGCCAGGGCGGTGGAGGCCCTGGTCGAGGTGGTGGGAGTGGTCGACAGCCCGGTGCGGCGCGAGGGGTACCTGCTCAGCATGGCGCAGCGCACGGGCATCAGCGATCGCGCCTTGCTGGAGGCGGTGGCGAGACGGCGCAGTCGCGGGGAACGCCGGGACGCGGCCCCGGCCCCCGCCCCGGCGCCGGATCTGCCGCCGAGCGCGGAGGAGCAGTTGATCTTCATCGGCCTCAACTACCCCGCCCACCGCGAGGCCATCGTCCGCGCCCTCACGCCGGAGGACATCCGGGACCCGATCCTGCGCCGCATCTTCACCGGTCTCTTGGAGGCGGGCGGCCTCGCGGGGAGCGGGGGCGCGCCGGAGGGCAGGACGGGGCTGCCGCCGATGAGCCTCCTGCCGGAAGAGGTACAGCGCCGCCTGTCCTCGCTCATGGCGCGGACGCCGGACGGCGAGGCGGACGCGAGCGGCGAGGCGGACACGGCGGTGCTCGCCCAAACGGTCGAGGACTGCGTGGCGCGCATTCAGGCGCAGCGGGCGCGCGCGGGCCGCACCGCGCTCCGCCAGGCCCTCGAGGCTGCGGATCGCGAGAAGGACCCCGCGCGGGTCCTGCAACTCCTGGCTGAGCACCCCTCGGTGAAGGGCAGCCAGCGAAACCCATAGGAGACGAGAGCGCATGGCCAAGACGCAGACACCGAAGAAGCAGACGGCAGCATCCCGCTCGGCGGCGAAGGCGCGGCCTCACCAGGCGGCGCGGCCCGCCGGCAAGGAGAAGCGAAAGCCCGGCGCCCCCAAGGGACCGGAGGTGTCACGGAAGGCCTCCGCCAAGCCGGCGGCCGCGCTGCCGGCCCGCCCGCCTCACAAGCCAGCTTCCCCGGCGGGTGGGCAGCCGCCGCAACCGGTGCGGGCCGCACAGGCCGCCGGGAAGGCGCCGCGCCCGGTCGGGGGCAGGACCGCGCCCGCGCCCGAACGGCTGGCTGCCGCGGCGTCGCCGCGCGTGGAGGATGTCAAGGGGCTCATTGCCCTCGGCAAGAAGAAGGGGTACCTGACCTACGACGAGGTGATGAGCCACCTCCCCGACGACGAGTCCTCACCCGAACGGTTCGATGAGATCTTCCGCGCCCTGGGGGAGATGGACATCGAGGTGGTGGATGCGCCGGAGCGTCCCAAAGGGGCGGAGCCGGAAGAAGCCGCCGAGGAAGAGGCCGCACCCGAGGCCGAGCTGGATCTCTCGCCGTCTCCGGTGGGGCGCACGGACGACCCCGTCCGCATGTACCTCCGCGAGATGGGGCGGACGCCGCTGCTCACCCGCGAGGGGGAGATCCGCATCGCCAAGCGCATCGAGGAGGGTCGCAAGGAGGTCGGCGAGGCGATCTGCCGGGCCTCCGCGGCCGTGCGTGAGATCCTCTATCTGGGCGAGCGGCTGGAACAGGGCCGGCTCAAGATCAGCGACCTGCTGGCCTTGAACGAGTTCGAGGAGCTGTCGGAGCAGAAGGAGCAGGAGCTCGTGAACCACGTCCGGCCGGTGATCCGAACCTTGCGCATCGAGCAGGGCAAGCTTGACGAGATCCGCCGCAAGATGGAGAAGGCCGGGCCCCGCCCCGCCGAGCGTGTGCGGAGCAAGTTCGAGGCGGAGACCGCCCAGCACAAGCGGAAGCAGGCCGAGGTGCTGCGCAAGGTGAGCCTGAACCAGCGGGTCGTGGACCGCGTCGTGACGCGCATGCGCCGGTTCCTGGAGCGGATCGAGGTCTGCGAGCGGGACCTGCTCGAGCTCGGGAGGGCGGCCCGCCTCAACCAGACGGACCTCCGGACCCTGGCCGACGGGAACGGGCTCAACCCCAACAGCCTGCGCAATTTCCTGCGGCGGGTCCTGCACGGCAAGCGCGACGGCGAGATCTACCGGCAGCAGATGACGATCCTGGCGGAGAAGATCTGGAAGGTGGAGCAGGAGGCCGAGGCCTCCACCCGGGAGATCCGCAAGCTGCTCACCAGCATCATAGAGGGGGAGCGCAGGGCCTTGCAGGCCAAGAAAGAGATGGTGGAGGCGAACCTGCGCCTGGTCATCAGTATCGCCAAGAAGTACACCAACCGCGGCCTCCAGTTCCTGGACCTGATCCAGGAGGGGAACATCGGCCTGATGCGGGCGGTGGACAAGTTCGAGTACCAGCGCGGGTACAAGTTCAGCACCTACGCCACCTGGTGGATCCGGCAGGCCATCACACGTGCCATCGCGGACCAGGCGCGCACCATCCGGATCCCGGTGCACATGATCGAGACGATCAACAAGCTGATCCGGGCCTCCCGCCACCTGGTACAGGAGTATGGCCGGGAGCCGACCCCAGAGGAGATCGCCCAGAAGATCGACCTGCCGGTGGACAAGGTGCGCAAGGTCCTGAAGATCGCCCAGGAGCCCATCTCGCTGGAGACGCCCATCGGGGAGGAAGAGGACTCGCACCTGGGGGACTTCATCGAGGACAAGTCGGCCGTCTCGCCCATCGAGGCGGTCATCGGCCTGAACCTGGAGCGACAGACCGAAGAGGTCCTGAAGACCCTGACTCCGCGCGAGGAGCGGGTGTTGCGCCTGCGCTTCGGGATCGGGGACGGCTGCGACCACACCCTGGAAGAGGTCGGCCAGCAGTTCGACGTCACCCGCGAGCGCATTCGGCAGATCGAGGCCAAGGCGCTCCGGAAGCTCCGGCACCCGACCCGCAGCAAGAAGCTGAAGAGCTTCGTCGAGGCGTAGTGGTAGAATGACCAATGACCAAGAAGGGCTGGGGGTCTTCGTCGCCCCATTGGTCATTGGTCAATTGGTCATTGAATATTCGCGCAAGCGATTGGGCCCATAGCTCAGTTGGTTAGAGCCGCCGGCTCATAACCGGACGGTCGGAGGTTCGAGTCCTCCTGGGCCCACCACAATCGAATCAAGAGGAGAGCCCGCGTGACGCCCATCCACGCGGGCTTATCATTTCCGGCGAGCCGAGGCCAGGATCGGGCCAGTCTGGTTGACGGTGTGACGAGGGGTGTGATATGGGGGATCACCTTTCCGTCTTCCCCGCCACGGGTCCCCTGAGGGCTCGGGCATGCCGGGCGCAGAGGCCGACTGATGTCGGAAGATCGCTTCCACCGGACAGGCCAGAGACGGATCGGAACGGGTCGCTCTGTGGGAGGATGGTGCGATGATCGCGTTCCTGTTCGACATGGACGGGACGCTGGTACACAGCATGCCGTTTCACATTCGGGCGTGGATGCAGCTTCTGGGCGAGTTGGGAATGCAGATGAGGCCCGAGGAGTTCCTGCGCCAGACGAGCGGCCAGACGAACCGGCAGATCCTCCAGGACGTGCTGCGGACTCCCTTGTCCGATGTGGAGACCGAGGCGCTCGCCGAGCGGAAGGAGGCCCTCTACCGCTCGCTCTATCGTCCCCACCTCCAGCCGATTGCTGGCCTCGTGGATTTCCTGAACGAGGCGCGGCGGCTCCACCTCCCGATGGCCGTGGCGACGGCGGCCGGGAAGGCGAACCGGGACTTCGTGCTGGAGGGCCTCGGGATCGAATCCTATTTCAGCGTCGTGGTCGGTGTTGAAGACGTGCAACACGGAAAGCCGCATCCCGAGATCTTCCTGAAGGCCGCGGAGCGACTGGGAGTCGCCCCGGGGAACTGCCTGGTCTTCGAAGACGCGCTGGCCGGAATCGAGGCGGCGTGCCGAGCGGGCATGCGGGTAGTGGCGCTGGCGACCAGCGTGGACGCGCGGGAGTTCCAGCGGCTTCCGGCGGTCATTCGGGTCGTCGAAGATTACACGTCGCTGAGGCCGCAGTCGCTTCTGGAATTGCTGGCCCGCCCCTGAGCCCAGCCGCTGGAGTTGAGCGCGAGCCGCAATCTCGGGGCCGAATAGCTACCGGGGGTTTTCCGGGAGCCCGCCCTTCCCTTCGGCCTGTAAACCTTCCCCCGAATTTCCCCCGTTCTGCCGGGGGCCGAACATGCCGAGCCCCTTCCGGCTGTTCGCGTCCAGGTAGACGTGCAGGTAGTCCCCGCCGCGCACGGACGGGACGTGGATCACCCGGACGACGCCCTCGCAGTCCTTTATCTCGGGGGCGAGCTTCCCCAGCAGGTTCTCGGAGTTCAGCAGAAACTCCTCGTTGAAGGAGGCGGCCGGATCGTCGGGGAAGAGCGAGGCGACGATGATGTCCGCTTCGACCAGGTCCTGGAAGAAGTGGGTGCCGTAGGAGACCTCCGGTGTGTAGCCGTCCTTGGCAAAGGCGATCTCGACCAGGAGCTTGGTCTTGTTGATGTCAGAGTAGGTGACGCGGACGCCCAGGTTGATGTCGTTGCTGCCCCAGCGGCCGGGTCCCATCAGCGCATACCGCCTGTCGGCGAAGGACTTGTTCAGCAGGTTCACCACGTGGGCGATCTTCATCTTGGCGTCGACCGTCGGCAGGCAATCGTAGGCCCGCGGGTCCACGTAGACGATGTACTCCAGGTCGGGGACCACGCTGTTGCACAGCCCCGACTCTCCGGTGAAGAAGATATGGTCCTGGGGGACCCCTTGCGGGATCACGACACTCTGCAATTCCTTCCGGATGGACAAGGACCGGCACTGCAAGAGATACAGGCAGCCATCGTCCCAGGCGAACTCGATGTCCACCGGCCGGCCATAGGCGGCCTCAACCCTGGACAGGATCTTGCGGGCGATGTCGGGGAAGGGGGTCTTGGTCAGGAGGTTGTCGAAGGTCAGGCACAACTCCTGGCCGGTGAGATCCTGGGTCTTG
>JBGPQZ010000076.1:0-11768 GCA_041489335.1 Methylomirabilia bacterium | reverse complement strand
CGGCCATCATGCTGGGGCAACCATCGGGCTCCACCCGGACCATCGCCATCGCCGCCTATGCGCAGGCCTTCGAGATGTTTGACATGCCCTATGCGTCGGCCATCGCGGTGATCATGGGGATCTTCCAGCTTGCCGGCCTCCTCGTCATCATCCTGCTGCGCAAGCGGATGGTCACGGCGGCGACCATGGGGGTTGGGAAACGCTAGGAGCGAACGAGCGGCGTGACGGCTCTCCTTTTCCTTCGTCATCCATGAGGTAACGCATGCGCGGCCGACTGTGGGGACTGGCAGTGTACATGTTCGTGCTGGGGTTCATCCTGAACCTGCTGGGCATCGTGAGCCACGTCGTGGTGAGCTCGTTCGCCAAGCGCTGGTTCGGCACCCCGTTTCCCCGCTCGCTCACCACCGAGTGGTACAGCTATGCCTGGCGGGAGTTCGGCCTCGCCCAGGTCCTCGGGGTGACGATCTTGGTGTCGCTGACCGTGGTGTTCCTGGCCCTGCTCATGGGGTTCCCCGCCGCCTACATCCTGGCCCGCCGCACCTTCCGCTGGAAGCCGCTCCTGCTCTTGCTCTACTTCCTGCCGCTCCTCATCCCCCAGATGACCTACGGCATCCCGCTGGCAACCACCATGTTCCGGTACGGGATCGGCGGGTCCGTGACCGGCGTCATCCTGGCCGTGATGGTCCCCATGGTCCCCCTGGCCATCTTCATCCTGATGCCCTTCTTCGAGCAGATCAGCATCAACCTCGAGTGGGGCGCGGCCATGATGGGGGCCAACCGGTTCCAGATCTTCCGCCGCGTTCTCTTACCGCTCACCCTGCCCGGGCTCCTCACGGCCGGGATCCTCGTTCTCGTGAACACGGTCTCGAACTTCGAGCTGACCTTCCTGGTGTCGGGGGCCGGCTCCCAGACGCTGGTCGTGGCCCTGTTCTACAACGTCTTCGCGGGCGGGGTCCGCCCCGTTTATTCGGTGGACGCCATGGCCGTGATGTACATGACCATGGTGATGTTCCTCCTCATCATCGCCCTGCGCTTCGTGCGCCCGACCCAGATGGTCTTCCGCCTCGACCAGCCCAATCGGTAGTGCCGCCGCGGTCATCCGGTTCTGCAGGCGATCACGGACGGATGGCCGAAGGGACGCGTACCGGAGTGGCGGTCCTCGCCACCCTTTTGGTGCAGGCTGCGCACTGTCACGCCCATGACTCGAGAACAAAGGGGATGTGCTGCGGAACCCCAGGCAGGACGGGCCCGAGCCGCGGCTCAGACCGTGATCTCGATCCGGTGACCGTCGGGGTCGAGAGCGAGGCTCTCGTAGTATCCGTCGCCGGTCTCACGCGGAGCGCTCTCGACCGGATACCCGGCCGCCCCCAGGGCGACCGTTATCTCGTCCACGCGGGCCCTGCTTCCCACCGAGATCGCAAGGTGGGCGTATCCGGTCTCGTCCGCAGCCGTCTCGGAAGTTCGGGCGCGGAGGGATAGCTTCGACATGAGCTCAAGCCGAGCGCCGGAGGCGAAGCTGAGGAAGTAGGACTCGAACTGCCTGGCGGGATTCAGGTACTTCGGCCCGGCCACGGCGCCGAAGAACCTCTCGTAGAAGGCCTTGAGCCGCTCCAGATCGTGGGTCCAGATCGCGACGTGCTCGATGTGCATCGGCCGTCCCTATCGAGCAAACGATGGAACGAACCCTCTCGCATGCTCGAACATGGTCAGGACGTTTTCCAGCGGGACATCGGGCTGGAGGTTGTGGCAGGAGGAGAAGACGTAGCCACCGCCTTCGCCCACCGCCGCGAGCTGATGCTTCGTGACCTGAAGGGTCACGTCCAGGACGGCGTCGAATCCCGGTAGGCCCGGGGGCCCAGGTCGGTGAGCAACCCCTTGGTTGCCCCACCGGGGTTCACCCCCCGGGTGTCGATCTGCATCGCCTCCAGGACGGGTTCCTCGATCTCCGCGATGCGCATCATCCGGTCGATGAGCGTCGTGTGCGTCCCGAGGCGAAAGTGCGCCTTCAGGCGCTCGTAGCCCTCCACCACCATGCTGGAGTTTCGCGTGCCTCCCAGATCCAGCGGCACACGGTCGGGCTGTCGGTGGGACAGAGCCGCCAACACACGTTCGCGTGACGTCATCCCGGCCACGCACCCCTCCATGGCGTCAGCCGTTGGCCCGATATCTGGCGACGACTGTGGGATCGAGCTCGATCCCCAGGCCCGGTCGGTCGCTGAGCTCGATGTGGCCCGTTCCGTCCACGACGAGGGGCTCCTTCACCAACTCCGCCATCAGGGGATGGGCCGGGAAGACCATCTCGGCCAGGCTGGCGTTCGGCACGGCCCCCAGGAGATGTACGGCGGCGGCCACGGCCACGGCGGAGCCATGGATGTGCGGGGCCAGCGGCAGGTGCCAGGCCTGGGCCAGATGGGCGATCTTCAGGCTCTCGGTGAGGCCGCCGGCCCAGGCCACATCGGGCTGGACGAAATGCACAGCCTTGGCCGCGATGTAATCCCGGAAGCCGACCCGGCCGTAGGTGCACGTCTCGTAGCCGGCCACCGGGATCATGACCTTTTCCGCGACCTCGGCGCTCCCCCGAAGGTCGTCGGGACAGACCGGCTCCTCGTACCAGTAGATGTCCAGGGGTTCCATCGCCCGCCCCATCTTCATCGCCGTCGGAACGTCCCAGGCGCCGTTGACATCCACCATGAGGAGCACCTCGGGCCCGAT
Organism: Methylomirabilia bacterium; assembly: GCA_041489335.1. Taxonomy (GTDB): domain Bacteria; phylum Methylomirabilota; class Methylomirabilia; order Methylomirabilales; family 2-02-FULL-66-22; genus 2-02-FULL-66-22. The sequence continues at coordinate 9,056 of JBGPQZ010000076.1, read as the reverse complement.
CGTCTCTCGGACGGCCCGGACACGGGCAAGATCCTCCGCGAGGGAGACCTCACAGACCCCCCGGTGCGCCATGGCGCGCAAGGGGCTCCCCTCGATGGCGCTGTTGCGGCCGACCTTCATCTTCACGGCCCGGAATCCGTGCCGCAGATAGCCCTCCATCTCGGCACACAGCTCCTGGACCCCCTTCCCCTCCGCGTAGAAGCCGCCGGTGGCGTACGCCGGAACCCGGCGCCGGTAGCCCCCGAGGAGGCGCCAGCACGGCTGCCCGGTCATCTTCCCCCGGAGGTCCCACAGGGCGATGTCGATGCCGCTCATGGCCGCGATCAGCAGGCCGCCGCGCGCATGCTTGTACGCCCGCTGGTGGAGCCGCTCCCACAGCCGCTCGATCTCCTGTGGGTCCTCTCCCAGCAAGTGGTCCCGCAACTCCCCCTCGATGACCACCTGCGTGGAGCGTAGGGGGCCGCCGAAGTGGGCGGCCTCGCCGAGACCGACGAGGCCCTCGTCGGTCTCCACCTCGACCAGGAGCGCCGGCTTGGTCGCCATCATGTAGTTGGCATCGAAGACCGGCTGGGGCAGCGGGTACTCGACCGGGATGGTGCGCACGTCCCGGATACGCATGGCCACCCTCCTCCTCGACGGGAGCGGCGTTGCTAGGCCGGCACCACGTCCAGTGCATCCAGTTCCACCGACGCGGCCTGCTGAATGAGGCTGACCCGGATGACCAGCCGGGCGTGCGCCCCCTTGCGCAATAGCATTCCCTGCACCCCCTTGAGGGGACCCCGGATCACCTCAACGAACATGCCTTCTGCCAGGTAGGGGTGCGGGTCGTAGGGCAGGGTGCTGGTGACCAGCCGCCGCACCGCTTCGATCTCGGCCTCGGGGACGGACAAGGGCCCCGCTTGGTTTCCGATGATCTGCACGACACCCTGGGCGCTGAGGACCGCGATCCGGTCCTGGAGCGGAAACCGGGCGAAGCAATACCCGGGGAAGAGTGGAAACGCCACCTGCTTGCGGCGATCCTTCCACCGACGCCAGCGCATCACCAGGGGGAGGAACGACTCGATGCCCCGAGCCGTGAGCTGCTTCTCCACCTGCTTTTCGTGCCGCGAGCGCGTCCGAATGGCGTACCACATCGAAACAGGCTGATTCATCGCGTCCTTTCGCTTTCGATCCTCGGGGGGCCGTGTCCCGCGGGGTCCTCTTCGTTCCCATCCGGTTCTCGGGGTTGAGTGCCGAGATGGTTGCATGCGCGCCGGACCGTGTCAACCCGATTCAGGCGCCCGAATCACCCCCACGGGCTCGTCCCCCAACCGGCCCCGGGGCCCCGGGCACCCTCCCCGAGGGCAGGAGACCGGAGGCCGGAGATGTCCGAGTATGATAAAATACTTTCATGTTGACATTCTTACATGCTTCACATATACGTATGCAGCGAGGTAGCCCAACCATGCCCACCCGGAAGAGCGGACAGCACCCGGATGCGGCGCAAACCGAGCGGCTTCTCCAGGCCCGACTCCCCGGGGACCTGGTCAAGGCCCTCCGCATCCGGGCGCTCGAGCAGGACACCACCGTGAAGGAGTTGCTCACTCGGCTCGTGCGGGACTACGTGTCGCGCCAGGCGGCGTCTTTGGGGCGAAAGGCCTGAGAGGAGGCGGCCATGTTCGGGAGGGGTTGGGGGCGGGGGGCGGCCGCCATCGGCCTGGCCGTTCTCTTCTGCGTTCCAAGCCTAGGCTGTGGCCCGGCTGCCCTGGTGCTCCTGAGCGCGGCGGGCGGGGCGGCGGCGCTCAGCGGTGAGCCTCAGCGAATCTACAGTACCCAGGGTCAGGACTTCGACGAGCAACGTATCGGCCTCATCCGCTCGGGTGTCCACACGCCGGACGACGTGGTCGGCCTCCTCGGCCGTCCGCAGATCAAAACCTTCACGGGCGCCGGTGAGGAGTGGGCCTATCGATACTACGTGCCCCCCTCCCTCCTGCGACCGGGGACCGAGAAGGTCCTGACGGTTCGATTCCGCGACGGGATCGTCCAAGACGTCCGCTACTCGATCAGCGCCTTGTGATCAGAGCGGCCGTTCGCCGTTGGCCGCTCGCTGGAACAAGGGGACGGAGGGGCCAGCCCCGAAGGCCATCGGCACCTACGGGGTGAAGATCTTCTTGATGCCTCGCCCCAGCGACTGGATGTCCTCCCCGGCGCCTCGCATGGTGGCACAGCCTGCCGTCCACAGCATGAGGACAGACAGGCAGAGCCCCAGGGCCCACCGGAGCTCGCCCCGCCTCATTCCAGCCCCCCCTCGGGTGGCAGGGGGCGCCCGCCACCCAAGAACGATTCCTGACCCCGGATCATTTCGGGCGTGACGAGATATGTCCCCGTGCATCCCACGCGCAGCCAGTGATCCGCGGTGAGGCGATTCCCGTTCACATAGGCCACACCCGAGGCCAGGGCCATCCCCGGACAGATTGCCAGGGCCTTGAACGGAACGTAGAAGATGCTCCCCAGGGCCGCCCCGATCCCCACCACGACCTGCCGCGCGGAAAGCTCGCCGGCCGGAGCCTCCGATTGCGCCCAACCGATCCCGGGTCCGCCCACCAGGACCCCCAGGACCAGCAGAGTGACCATGCTCACCTGCAGTCTGTCACGTCGCATGCCTACCTCCTTTGCCCCCCACCCTCATTCCCACCGGGAACCCGCGCACGGGTCCGCCCCGCGCCTTCACCTCGGCCAGGATCGCCTTGACGGCCTGATTTGCATTCCCGAGCACCGTGGCGATGTCGGCCGGCCCAGCCCGCCGGATGTGCACGCCGGCCACCACCACCGTGATCACCCCCAAGCGCCGCGCCAGCTCGCTCGCCACCGACCGCGCCAGCTCGTCCTCTTTGTGCCCCACGATGGTGAAGACCGAGGTGGTCGCGCTCCGACGCCGGGGGGACGAGAGGCTCACCCGCGGGATGCTGACGGCCACCGCGCCGATATGCGGCACCTCGCCCCCCAGCAGGTTCACGCTCAAGCCGTCATGAGACAACTGCGCCGTCCCCCAGAGCCGATGGCGGCCCGTGCCGGCCTCGAAGCGGAGACACCCCCCAGCCACCAGATCCTGCGGAGGACGCACCGGCCGAGGACCGCCCCGCCCTGCGGACGCGCGCACCCCCGGACGGCGGGCCGCGCCCCCCGTCATGATCCGGACCGATCCGGCGGCGTTCCCGTCCACTCCGGGACCAAGGCGTTGGGGATGCCCAGGCGGTCCAGGATGCGCCCCACGGTGTGATCCACGATGTCGTCCAGGCTCTGCGGTCGGGTATAGAACGCGGGGACCGGCGGGAAGATGACCGCCCCCAGCTCCGCCAGGGCCACAAGCTGGCGCAGATGCCCGAGATGCAGCGGGGCTTCCCGCACGCCCACGACCAGCGGGCGACCCTCCTTCAGCGTCACGTCCCCAGCCCGCCACATCAGCGTTTCCCCCACCGAGGTGGCCAGCGCCGCGACCGTCTTGATGCTGCAGGGGAGGATCACCATCCCTCCCGTCTTGAAGGACCCACTGGCCGGCGCCGCCCCGATGTCTTGGTTGTCATAGACGCGGGTTGCCAGGGCCTCCACCGCCTCGACGCTGTAGGCCGTCTCCTGCGCGATGATCCGCTTGGCCGGCGCGCTGACGATGAGATGGGTTTCCACGCCGGTCGTCTCCCGCAGGACCTGCAGGAGGCGGATCCCGTAGATGGCACCGCTCGAGCCCGAGATCCCCACGATGAGCCGCATGCCTTCCCTCACCACCGTCGGGTCGCCGTCAGACCGTTCCGCGGGAACGGCGCGGCACGCGCACCGTCCGCCCCGCCTACCGTGCCCGCCGCATCAGGGCGAGCCCGGCACCCGCCGCCACGATGAGGACGAGGCTCACGACCTGCGCCGCGCGCAGATTCCCGAGCATGAGGCTGTCGATCCGCAACCCTTCCACGAAGAAGCGGCCGACCGAGTAGAGGCCCAGATAGCAGAGCGTGAGCGCCCCCGGCCTGCCCTGCAACCGCTTGCGCAACCCGAACCACAAGACACCGAAGACCAGGAAGTTCCAGAGGGACTCGTAGAGAAACGTGGGATGAAAGTAGTCGAAGCTCTTCAGGTGCGGGGGGCGATGATACGGGTCGATGTAGAGCCTCCACGGGAGATCCGTGGGGACGCCGAAGGCCTCTTGATTGAAGAAGTTCCCCCACCGGCCGATGGCCTGCCCGATGGCCACGCCCGGCGCCATGATGTCGGTGGTCACCGGCACCGACACCTCGGCCCACCGGCAGTAGAGGATGGTCGCCACCGCCCCGGCCAACAGGCCGCCGTGGATCGCCAGGCCGCCTTCCCAAATGGCCACGATCTTTGCCGGCTGCCCCCCATAGTAGTCCCAGTTGAACAGGACGTAATACGCGCGGGCACCCACCAGGGCGGTCAGCACGCTGACCACGATCAGGTTCAGCAGCTTGTCCGGATCCTGGCCCCGCCGGATCGCCTCCCGATGGGCGAGGGTGGTTCCCAGCATCACCCCGGTGGCGATCATCAGCCCGTACCAGCGGACGGCCAGCGATCCAATCTGGATGGCAATGGCTCCTGGTGAGGCGAACATCGACCCTCCTTCTATCTGGCTCTTTGGCGCGACACGCCCCCGCCCGACCGTGCCCACGCCAGATCGGCCCACAATAGTCGGCGACTCTGGGCGAAGTCAAGCGTGAAGCACCCGGCGACCAGTCATCGGGGAAGGACCAAAGCGGTGGCCTTGCCTGAGGACTTCCAGGACAGAGCGCTATGGCGGGACGACGGAAACCGCCGGGCGGGATCGCGGATCAGCTCTTCTCTCGACTCTCGGCTCTCGGCTCCCGCGCGCCCTGCTCCGCCCCTCGAGGAGGCCGCACGGCCCGGACCTCGCTCTCGGGGGTGAGCAGGTAGGCGACGCCCTCGATCAGGGGCATCGGCTGGAAGCCAAAGGTCCGTTTCACCGCATCCGGGGCCGTGATGGTTCCCACCTCCAGCAACTCCAGATGCCGGTAACCGGGGAAGGGGCTCCGTCCCAGCCCCTCCAGCAGGCGAGCCGTCCAGCTCAGGGCCCGCCGCGAGAAATGGAGCTTGACGCGCGGCAGGTTCACCATCTGGCTCACCTGATCCGCGATCTCCTCGAACGTCAGGTGCTGTGGGCCCCCGATCGGAAGGGTCCGGTTGAGGAGCTCCTCCTCGCGGAGCGATCGGCACAGGCAGGAGACCACGTCCCCGACCCAGATGGGCTGGAGCGTCGTGGCACCGGTCCAGGGGATCACCACGAGGCCCGTCTGGCGCAGGAGGCGGATCATGCCGCTGAGGAGGCGATCCCCCGCACCGAACATCAGGGAGGACTGCAGGATGACGTACGGCAGGCCGCTGGTTCGCAGGCTCTCCTCCGCGATGCCGCAGCCGCGCAGGAACGGAGCGCCCGCCGACGCCCCACTCCCCATCGGGCTGACCAGGAGAAACCGCTCGACCCGCGCCGCCCGCGCCGCCTCGACCAGACAGGCGGTCGCCTCGCGGTGGAACTGGTCCACCACGGCGTCCCGCGCCTCCCGGACCGGCGCGGCGAGGTGGATCACCTGCCGGGCGTGCCGGAGGGCCCGCGCCACGGCCGCGGGGTCCTCGAGCCGGCAGACGACCGCCTCCGCCGGCTGCGTCTGCAGCCAGGCAAGGCCCGGAGAATGCGGGCGCACCAGGCACCGGACGGATTCGCCCGCCGCCAGCAGGCGGCGCAGGACGTGTCGTCCGAGGAATCCGGTGGCGCCGGTCAGACAGATCATGGTTTACCCGCGGGCCGGCTCACGGCCTCTGCTCCACTGTGGGAACAGGCGTGGCCACGCGATCCTGCCGAGCGACGGAGCGACGCGTCTAGCCCTTCCGAGATGTCTTGGCGAAGAACGGCGAGAAGACCGGCTCCGCCTTGCGCGAACCGCACTTGGGACACTTGATTCGCTTCCGATCACGCTCGGTGATGGACATGCTGAGCGTGTACTTCTTCTTGCAGGCGCCACAACGAAAATCGTAAGTCGGCATAGTCACACTCCGCTCCGCTGAAGTGACTGGATCGACCCCGCGCCGCTGACCCGCGATTATCGGGGGCGGAACGCACCCTAGGAAGCCTTATGCAACTTCCGCAGCCGCCGCTTCATGCGTTTGATCTGCAGGCGGGCCGCGCGCACCTTCGCCGAATCCTTCCCCTGCAGGGCGACGTCACGCTCGCCCTTCAAGCCTCGGATCCCGCCCTTCAACTGCCCCATGTCCATGGCCGCCGTGGCCTGGGTCTTCTGCTCCTTCGGGCGCAGGCCGAGCCGCACCTCTTCCGCGACAATGGCCTCGACCAGCTCATCCTTCTTCATCCCGGAGACACCGATGAGGTTCGGGTACTTCTCGATCGCCAGTTCCCGCAGTTTCGGGGCGGTCAGCTTCTCCAGATCCGCTCGTGGCGTCGCCATGCTCACTCCTCTGTCATCGTGGGTTCCCGACTCTTCGCCCGACGCATCCACGCGCCCCGCGCGCGTCGGATGTCGCCCTGTCACACCGGCGGATTATACCCCGCCTCTCTGAAAAATCAAGGCCCGTGGCCCGTGGGGGTTGGATCCCCATCAGCCGTAAGCGATGAACCGTGAGCACCCTGTCGCCCGCTGGTCACACCATCTGCTCCACGGGCAGCACGAAGGCCTTGATGCCGCCGTGGCGTTTGGCGCGTTCGGTGAGGCCCGCCTTGAACTGCCGGATCTGCTCCAGGAGCAGAGCGACTTGCTCCTCCGAAAGCACGGTGAAGAGCATCGTGTCGTGGCCCGGAAAGGCGTGGGTGCCGAAGCGCTTTCCGGACTCGCCGGTGCCGAAGACCCGGGGCACCTCCGTGAACCCCGGAATGCCGAGTCGCTCGATGATCGCCCGGACCGAATCGTCATAGATGAAGTTGAAGACGATCAAGACGAGCTTCATCGCCCTTCCCTCCCGGAGGTGGGGCTCCTCCACATAACGCGATCGCCCCGTCCGTGACCGCCGGCTTCCCTCGGCGGCAGCGGAACTGGAAGACCCTGCCACGCGCTGGTTCGTCCAAACCCAGGGGCCTGGCAGGGCGCGTTTCGGACGAGGAAGCTCAGTCGCCGAGCGTCGTGCGCTCCGCCGGTTGTCCCGCCGGCACCTTGACGGCGGGCGGATCCGCAAGCCGCGAGGGGGCCCAGCGCAGCCGGGCCCAGAACCATTCGGGAAGCTTGGCCAGCTTCCCGAACCGGAGCGACTGGAGGTCGTCGAAGAAGGTGTAAATGACCGGCGTCACCAGGAGGGTGAGGAGGAGGCAGAGGGTCTGGCCGCCCACGACCACGGTGGCCATGGCCGCCCGCGAGGCCGACCCGTCTCCCTTGCCCAGGGCGATGGGCATCATCCCCGCGACGATGGAGATGGTGGTCATGAGGATCGGCCGCAGCCGGGCGTGATCGGCCTGGAGGACCGCTTCCTGGCGAGGCAGGCCTCGTTCCCGCAGGACGTTGGTGTAATCCACCTGGAGAATGGCGTTCTTCGAGACCACGCCAAACAGCAACAGGATGCCGATGGCGCTGAAGATGTTCATCGTGTATCCCGCGACCAAGAGCGACAAGAGCCCGAAGGGCATGGCCAGGGGGAGGGACGCCATGATCGTGAAGGGGTGGACGAAGCTCTCGAACTGCGCCGCCAGGACCATGTAGATGAAGATCAGGCTCAGCCCCAGCGCCAGCAGGAAATTGGTCCGGGCCTCCTCCAGCATCTGGGCCCGCCCCATGAAACGGATGTTGTAGCCCGGAGGCAGCTTCACTTCCGCCACCTTGGGCAGCATGGCCTTGACCGCATCGCCGATCGGGAACTTCGGATCCAGGTTGGCGATGATGCCCACCTGCCGCTCGCGGTCCAGGCGATCGATCTGGTTGGGCCCCTTCTCTTCCGTGAGGCGCACGACGTTGTTGAGCGGGACCGTCCCCCGCTTGGTACTGGGCACGTACAACTCGCTGATCACCTGGGCGTTCTTGCGGAAGTCCTCCTGCAGGCGCAGCCGGACGACGTACTGGTCGTCGGCCTCCTTGTAGCGGGTGACCTCCTCCCCGCCCACCATGGTGCGGAGGCTCGAGGCGATGCTGTCCACACCCACCCCCAGGTCGGCCGCCTTGTCCCGGTCGATGTGGACGCGGATCTCCGGCTTGCGGCGCGCCAGGGTCGTGTCCACGTCCAAGAGGCCCGGCATCGTCCGGGCCTTCGCGGCCAGCTCTTGGGAATATCGGTCCAGGCCCTCCAGGTCCGGCCCGCGCAGAACCAACTGGAACGGATGCCGCCGCGATCCGGTCTGCCCAGACGCGAAGAGGTCCTGGACGCTGACCGTCAACTCCGGGTAATTGCCCATGACCTTCCGGGCTTCCCGCATCACATCCGTCTGGGGGAAATCTCGCTCCTGCAGCGGCGGAAGACCGAACACCTTCCGGAGGCCGAGATGCTGGAGGATGCGCTGGAACTCGGTGCCCTCGCGCAGCGGGGTGAGTCCGACGTAGATGCTGGCGTCGGTCACGGCCGCCTGCTCCCCCACCCCGACGGTGGTGAAGAGCACCCGGACGCCCCGGAGCTTGGCGACCTCTTGCTCGACCTGGCGCAGGATGCGGTCGGTCCGCTCCAGCGAGGACCCCTCGGGCGCCTGGACGAAGATCTCGAACTCGCTCTGATCGTCGTCCACGAAGCTCTCCTCGCCGAGGTAGCGGTAGATCAGGAAGGTGGAGCTCCCCACCAGGACCGTCAGCACCAGCACCACCACCCGGTGGCGCAGCGAGAGGCGCAGCAGCCAGTCGTATCCCCGGTCGATGGCACGGAAGAAGCGCGACTCCTTGGACTTGTGGTGCGTGCCGTTCGCCTCGGGAACCTTCAGGAAGCGGGAGCAGAGCATGGGCGTCATGGTGAAGGAGACGAACCAGCTCATGAGAATGGCAAAGGCCACCGTGGCCCCGAAGCTGGAAAAGAAGCGGCCGATGCGCCCGCCCATGAACACCACCGGGAGGAAGATCACCAGGAGCGAGAGGGTCGTG